>NZ_DAISHJ010000009.1:6302-106399 GCF_036822615.1 Aggregatilinea sp.
CCCAGGGCATACCTCGAGTCCGTTCGCTTGGCTAGAAGCGGTCGCCCCCCCGCTTTTGGTTCTCAGTACGGCTTACGTGCTAAAAGAGCAAGTACTTGAGCGCATCGAACAACGGCACGCGGATGAGCGCGCATTCCAGGCAGTTTTTGCGCAATGGCAAGCAGCGGCTGCTGAACCGGAAAAGCATCCGCAGTGGTCCCAGTTCTACGCCAACGCGCTGCGGGATACCTTACTCAAAGCCAATTCGCGGCGCAGGGAAGTGCTGAGCGAAATGTCTATCGGCGACTGGAGAACAGCCGTTTATCGCGAAACACAAGCCGACTTGTGGTATGAAGGACCAAGGCCCACTCAAGATATGCCTGTACATGCGCTTGACATAGCCGCTGACTCCAATAAACGTAATGGGAATGGCATACACCCAAAAGTGAGTGCCGCCATAGGGAGCGGCGCTGTGTAGTGTGTGGTGAAATACTGCCTGATCCATCTCCTCAGGGAGGTCGTCGTCGGTTCTATTGTTCCAATGCGTGTCGCCAACGCGCCAAACGCCAGCGTGCAATCCAACATGCACACAGCCCCAGGTAATCTAATCGCTGGGGCTGTTCTGGTCACTGAGAGTGGACAAACAGTTGACGGATCTTGCATTTGAGTGGAAAATATCGCTTCGTGGCTTCGGCCCATATCTGTTGAACGAGTGACTGAAAACGAGATGAACGACGATTACCCCTTACCTAGTCCTGGGCAGGCGTCCCAAGAATTAGGTTCTGACAATCGAATCGTCCGTGTCCCCTGGACGTCCGGTCCCTCGCGTTTGAGTTGACGTGTCCCCCGTGACCTCCGAGGGCTAGACTTGTTCGGAGGTCCAATATGCAAGTCCCCATCCTGGACAATAGTGTAGACGAGATGGATCCCGGCAGAGTCACCGACTATGACCAGGAGGTGACTATCGTATGCTGAATCGGTTCTCCGGAATCTTCAAAGTCCAGCAACCCACCCAGCGCACATTTGGCTGGGCGGATGCGGTGGTCATTGCGCTGGTCGTGGTTGTGATTTACGCGGGGGTGCGACTGGCGATAGACACCCCGGCAGAAATCGAAGGTCCCTCGATCTCCCTGGCTCCCGAAGTGCTGCCGTATTACGCACTCCGGTCGGTGGGACGTATGGCCGCGGCGTACACGCTGTCACTGGTTTTTGCGTTGGTGTACGGGCGGGCGGCGGCCTATCACCGGCGGGCCGAACAGGTGCTGATGCCGCTGCTGGATGTGCTGCAAAGCGTGCCTATTCTATCATTCCTACCGGTCGTACTGTTGAGCCTGAGCGCGATCCTGCCCCAGGCCATCGCCGCTGAGCTGGCCTCGATTGTCCTGATTTTCACCAGTCAGGCCTGGAACCTCGGTTTTGGATGGTACCAATCGCTGACGACGATTCCCAACGAATTGAACGAAGCCGCGATCACGTTTCGCTTCAATACGTGGATGCGCTTCCGGACGCTGGAACTGCCGTTTGCGGCGATTGGTCTGCTGTGGAACAGCATGATGAGCTGGGCCGGGGGCTGGTTCTTCCTGATGGCCGCCGAGATTTTCACCGTCGGTGACAAGGACTTCCGCCTGTTAGGATTGGGCGCGTACCTGCAAGAAGCAGCCAATCAGGAAGACTATCGCGCGATTGGGTTGGGTATCGCGACGCTGGTGCTGGTGATTGTGCTGCTGGACCAGTTGGTCTGGCGGCCCCTGCTGGCCTGGGCCGACCGCTTCAAGCTGGAAATGACCGAGAGCGACAACCCGCCTACCTCGTGGTTCTATGACCTGCTGCGCACGGCGCATATCACCAACTGGCTGGACCGGCGCATGCGCCAGCCCGTCATTCAGGGGCTGGATGCGCTGTTCGCCCGTTCTCCCCTGACTATCGCCCCGCGTAACGGCACGAACAACCACCGGAGACGTCCATGGTTCACCATCCTGGTCGTGATTGCCCTGGGCGTGGGGTTGGTGTATGGCCTGACGCAAGCCGGGCAGATGCTGGTGGAAGTCCCGGCTGCGCAGTGGACCGACGTTGGCTTAGGTGTGGCGGCGACCTTGCTGCGGGTGATGATCGCGTTGGTGATTGCCCTGGCCTGGACGATCCCGGTCGGGGTGCTCATCGGGACCAATCCACGGATTGCCACTGTGTTGCAGCCGGTGGTGCAGGTCACTGCGTCGATCCCGGCTACCGCGTTATTTCCCGTGCTGCTGCTGGTCATGCTGCAACTGCCCGCCGGGCTGAATATCGCGGCGGTGCTGCTGATGCTGATGGGCACCCAGTGGTATCTGCTGTTTAACATCATCGCCGGGGCGGCAGCGATCCCCCAGGATCTGAAGTTCACCAGCACACTGCTCAGGCTCGACCGGCGAGCACGCTGGCGCACGCTGATCCTGCCGGCCCTGTTCCCGTACATCATCACGGGGGCCATCACGGCCAGCGGCGGCGCGTGGAACGCCAGCATCGTGGCCGAGTATTTTCAACTGGGCGGCAAAACCCACCAGGTGACTGGGGTTGGCGCGCTGATCGCTGACGCCACTGCCGCCGGGGATTTTCACCTGCTGCTGGCGGCGACACTGAGCATGATCCTGACCGTGGTGTTGATCAATCGCCTGTTCTGGCGGCGGCTGTACCGCCGGGCCGAAGAACAGTATCGGATGGAGTAGATGATGACCGGACATCTGTTGGAACTCAAGAACATCACGCAGAAATACGGGCGAGGGGAGCGCCGCATTACGGCGGTCGAAAACGTGAATCTGGCGATTGACGAGGGCGAGTTTGTGGCGCTGCTCGGCCCTTCCGGGTGTGGCAAGAGTACACTGCTGCGCATCATCACCGGGTTGAACCAGCCTGTGGAAGGCCAGGTGTTGTATCGAGGTGTGCCACTCGACGGAGTCAATCCGCACGCCACCATCGTCTTTCAGACCTTCGCCCTGTTTCCCTGGCTGACGGTGCAGCAAAATGTCGAGGTAGCCCTCAAAGCGCGCGGCGTGTCACCCAGCCTGCGGACGGTGCGCGCCATCGATCTGCTGGACATGGTGGGCTTGGACGGGTTTGAAACGGCGTTCCCGCGCGAGCTGTCGGGCGGGATGCGGCAGAAAGTCGGCTTTGCGCGGGCAATGGCGGTTGAGCCGGAACTGCTGTGCCTGGACGAAGCGTTTTCGGCCCTGGACGTGCTCAGCGCCGAGTCGCTGCGCGGTGAGCTGCTCGAATTGTGGACCAGCGGGTCGATCCCGACCAAAGCGATCCTGATGGTCACGCACAATATCGAGGAAGCGGTGTTGATGGCCGACCGCGTGGTGGTGATGGACAAGCAGCCGGGGCGCGTGATCACCGACCAAAAGATCACCCTTCCCCACCCGCGTCAGCGCAAGTCGCCCCAGTTTCTGGAGTTACTGGACCGGGTGTACGCGACGCTGGCCGGTCAAACTCAGCCCGAGCACATCGAACTGGGGTCTGCGCCGGGCGAAGCCGGACGCACGCGCGCAGTGCCGGATGTTTCGGTGGGTGAGTTAGCCGGTTTGTTGGAGTTCTTGGATGAAATGCCCAACGACCGGATGGACGTCTACCGGCTGGAGCAAGAGCTTAACTTGGGGACCAGCGCGGTACTGCAACTGACGGAGGCAGCGGAACTGCTGGGTTTTGCGACGATTGCCAAAGGGGACATCACCCTGACGCCGTTGGGCGAGACCTTCGCCGAAGCTAGGATCCTCGCGCGTAAGGAAATCTTCGCCACGCGCATCCGGCGGTTGCCGATGTTCAAGTGGCTGTTCGCTATGTTGGACGCTGCCGACAAGGGGCAGTTGGACCGGGATGTGATCCGGCTGGCGCTGGAGCTTGAGTTCTCGCCGGAGGACGCCGCGCGTCAGGTGGAACTGGCGATCCAGTGGGGGCGCTACGCCGAGGTGTTGGCGTATGACGACCACACGGAGGCAATTTTCCGGGAAACGGCAGAGGTCGCAGCCGGATAGCACAGGCGCATAAGGCGCGTGTGCGAACGTGAATGGAGGCCGTTATGAAACCTGCTCACCCTCTTAGGACTACAGCCGAGAAACTCAGAGAGTTGGACCGCCGGCTGTCAGATACCGAGAAGCAACTCGACCGGTTGGATGCCATCCTCCAAAAACGGATGGCGGCGCAGGAGACTGCTCCTGGAGGTTTCCTGGTGCGTGTTCGGCGCTACGGGGAAAGTTGGTATCATCGTTTCCAGCATCATGGCAAGTAGAACGACAGGAGGATCAATGGTTTTTTTCTAGCTGGAATTTGTGTCGTGGGGATGTTTGCCAGTGGAGTGGCTTTGTTCTTATTGACCATTCCAGCGGCGGGCGAGGGCGGGTTGGCTGACTGGCGACAGGCGCACGAACGGGTGTACCGCAACAGCCTGGAGGCGTCAGCAGCGCTTGTGCTGGTTGTGCTGCTGATCCTGTCTCTGGCGGCTATATGGCTGTTTGTGCGATAGTCTGGGCGACAGTGGGATCAAAAGATATTTGATCCCCTGCTGTTTGACGCACCGGGTGGTGGAAATACTATGCTTTATCTGAATCATAAATCGAGGCCCCCTTTACATTTTGACGTTCCAGGCCAAACGTGCGACAATAAATGTGAGGAAACATAGAGCGATGAGGCTCGCTGGCGTCGGCTAAAACCGGCCAAAACGTCTTCGACACAGGGACTAATAGCCTCTACCGGCACACAAGGTGCAGTGGTAGAGGCTTTTTTGTTGCCGGATCGTCATGTGAGGTTGAAGTATGAGACGTCTGGTCGAGGAAGAAGGAGTGTTGGGCTTGACTCGCGATCTGCTTAATCCGCATCAGCGGTTAGCGTTGGCGATTACGCTGCGCCAGGTTGAAAGAACGCTGCGCAGTGTTCTGCATGACCTGGTGAACGAAGAACAGGCGATTCTGTACCGGTCGAAGATCACCCTGCCGGAGGAAAAACGACCGGAGGTGAAACAACTGGTCGAAACAGCATTAGAGCAAATTGCCTGGCTGGCACAAGCTTTTGAGCTTCCACCGGAGATCATAGACAACACGGCTATCCTACGCGGCCCCCTGGCTTTGCTCCGCAGCGATCTGCACGATGCTCACGCCGGAAAACTGAGGCGATTTGGCGATGTCGATCCGGACCTTGAGGCCGAATTGGATCCCACTATTGATACCCTGATCGAGCTTCTCCAGGAGATCACGCTGGTGGCGCAATCATAAGCGTGCTGAAGCATCACCCCAGTCGCGGCGGAATAGTCTCTATCGTGCAGAGAAAGGTGGGCGTATATGACCTCAAAGACTAAATTGGAACCTGGTAAGCGTGAAAGCCTGTCAAAGGTTGCCTCTGTGCAGCTGCAGGCAGGTCATCCTGATGGATCGGACACCGTTACCGTGGAAATGCAGTTACCTCAATCTATGTGGGAGAATCTGCGGGGACTTTTCGTTACGCGCAAATGGACCGATGATGAAGGGCTCGCTGCCGTGGTTGCTGCAGGGGTTGCTGTTCTGCAAACTGAACCTGCGGCAGTTGGTGAGGACAATACACCGGATCAAACTATAAAGGCTTTACGAACGCAACTAGCCGATCTTGAGGCACAGTGTGAAGCCCTGAGAAATCGGGTTAATAGCCTCCATGTCCTCGAATGGCGAGATCTCCCGCTCACACGGGAGGAGCTTGGCGACTGTCAAGCCCTGGTCATGCGCCTGAAAGACGAGCGGGCGGCTTTGCAGGCTGAAAACGTACAACTCAAACAACAACTGGGCGGGACGGGTGAGCCGGAAATTCCCTAATAACCAGGCGGACGACTCATCGGTGGAAAATTGTAAGGGAGTTGAAGATGACCAGTACACTATCGCCATTAGAACCACTGCCTCAGAGCGATGATCCCGAATTTCATTCGTTTTCCGAGGATTTTGAGCACCGCTTTTTCGATGGTGCCGAACAGGTTAAAGTCGAAGTCACTCTCATGCGCGAAACGTGGGATGATATCCTCGCGGTGATCGAGGACAACGAGTGGAAACAAAATGAAGGGTTGGTTATTTTGCTGACTACCGGGATGGCTTTTCTCAGGGCCGAAACTGCCTTGAGCGTCACCCAGGACGCGGCGGGATTATCCGGCGAGGAAGTTAAGAAACTGCTCGACCGGCAGATGGTGATTGAAGCCCGGTACGCTTCTATCAAAAACTTTGCTTTCGATATCATGCGAGATCACCGGGCGCTTGAGATTAAACATGCGCCGATTGAGCGAGAGTACCTGCATTACAAGAGCATGGTTTGGCCGCTGCGCAGGGAAAATGACGCCCTAAAAGCAGAAAATGAACGCCTAAAACGAGAACTCCAGGCAAAAGCACCGGTGACTGACGAAGTTGGTACGTCCAAATCGTCCGGTCGCTGGCGGCGCTTCTTGAGCGCGTTGAGAGGCAGGTTGAACCATGCCGGATAGTTTTACAAAAATGGGGTGTGAAGAGCGGGTGTAGGCGGATATGGATGCGCAGCAGCTCGAAAAACGCACATCGTGGTTCAGCCGCGATGTTGTGGGTCTTGCATTAAATCGCTTCCTGTCGGATCTTGGTCATGAAGCCGGTACGGCCATTCTGCCGCTGTTCCTGGCAACCATCGGAGCACCTGCGGCGGCCTTGGGCGTGATTGAAGCGGTTTCAGATGGCCTGTCGAGTTTTGCCAAGCTGTTTGGCGGCTGGCTGGGAGATCAGGTTCATCGGCGAAAACCCTGGGCCGCGCTGGGCTACATAGTAACGGGCATCACCACCGGGATGTATGCCTTAGCTAACGCCTGGCCCGCCGTCCTGGTGGCGCGTGCGGTTGGTTGGGCCGGGCGAGGACTTCGTTCGCCCTTACACGATGCCATGCTGACCGATGTCGTTCCGCCCGAAGCGCGGGGGCGCGCTTTTGGCTTTGATGAGGCAGCGGATACGCTCGGCGCGGTCTGTGGACCGCTCGCTGCGCTCGCGCTCGTCATGGCATTGGGGCGCACTATGCCGAGAGTCGATGCTTACCGCTGGATTTTCGTGCTGGCGGCTGTGCCAGGCGTCCTGGCTGCGCTCTCCATTCTGACATTGGTCAACGAGAAACCTCACGAACGCGACGGTAAACTCACGTTTTTCAGTTCTATGAGAGCACTGCCGCCATCGTTTCGGCGCTATCTGGCCGGCATTTTTCTTTTTGGGATCGGGGATTATGCCAATACACTCCTGATCTTACGGGCTACGCAGGTGTTGACCGGCAGACTTGGCCCGGAGCAGGCGGGCAGTGTCGCGGTGGCACTTTACACACTGCATAACGTGTTCTATATGGCAGGCGCATATCCGGTTGGCGCGCTGGCCGACCGTTTTGGTAAACGCTGGTTATTAACCGGCGCTTACGGGCTGGCAGCGCTTTACAACCTTCTGCTGATTGTGGAGATTCCCTCTGTTGCAGTGTTGGCGTTGGTGTTTGCTCTGGCGGGAACAGTCTATTCATCGCAGCAGTCGTTGGAGCGCGCGATTGCCGCCGATCTTGTACCGGAACAGGTGCGCAGCACGGGGTTCGGCGTGTTGGCGACGGTCAACGGCATCGGCGATTTTGTCTCCAGCCTGGTGGTCGGTGTGCTGTGGTCGGCATTTTCTCCCATGGCTGGCTTCGCCTACAGCCTGGTCCTGACTTTGCTGGGTGCTGTGACCATGACCGTCGTGCTCCGTGAATACAGGAGCTAATTGGCGAAACGGGATGGTGCAAATGTTTGGCGGGATCAGCAGGGAGGTTTAGAGACAATGATTGAAGACTTTCGCCGCCAATTCTTTCCGAATACCGAACCGCATACCCTGACTCTTGAAATTACCAGTGATGATTGGGCAGCGCTGTGCCAGATCATTGAAGAAAACGAGTGGGAGCGTGATGAAGGGCTGCGCTACATCCTGGCCGCCGGGAGAGCATATTTGCAGACCAGTGCCGAGATGGCCCATCCAGATGACCCGGAGGCGGATCGTGTGCCTGAGCCGCAGAAGTCTCAACGAGAGATGATCGATATGCGGGGGCAGTTGGCCGTTATGAAGTATCGGGCTTTTCATTATATGCAGGCGGTTCGAATCCTGGAGATGAAGTTGAATGCCTCTGAGGTGGAGACCGATCTCTTACGAAAGGCGAATGAGAAACTGCGGCAGAAGCTGTCCGAGCAGCAGCGTTAACA
The DNA here is from genome assembly GCF_036822615.1 of Aggregatilinea sp. Lineage (NCBI taxonomy): Bacteria > Bacillati > Chloroflexota > Anaerolineae > Aggregatilineales > Aggregatilineaceae > Aggregatilinea > Aggregatilinea sp. The sequence goes on from NZ_DAISHJ010000009.1 coordinate 14,485, forward strand.
ATGTGTTGGTCAGGCGACCAGCCTGTGAAGAACCCTTTTTTAGATTTCGCGTCAAGGAGATGAGCTCTATGTTGGCAATTGCATCAGTTAAAGGTCGGGAAGTGTTGGACTCGCGCGGTAATCCCACCGTCGAAGTAGAAGTTAGGCTTCAAAACGGAGGAAAGGGCCGGGTCATCGTGCCCAGCGGGGCCAGCACCGGCGAGCATGAAGCGGTTGAGTTGCGCGATGGCGACAAGAAGCGCTACGGCGGCAAAGGCGTGCGAAAAGCGGTCCAGGCCGTGAATACCACGCTGGCGGAAGCGGTCATCGGCAGAGATGCGCTGGATCAGAAGGGTCTGGATGAACTGCTGATTGGGCTGGATGGCACACCCAATAAAGGCAAGCTGGGAGCCAACGCGATCCTCGGCGTGTCGCTGGCCGTTGCCAAGGCCGCCGCCGATGGCCTGGACATCCCCTTTTACAAGCACGTAGGCGGCGTACATGCGCACCTGTTGCCGGTGCCCCAGTTCAACATTCTGAACGGCGGCAAACATGCCGAGAACAGCACCGACTTCCAGGAGTTCCTGATCATGCCGGTCGGTGCAGACTCCTTTGCCGAAGGACTGCGCTGGGGCGCTGAGATTTACCAGAGCCTGAAAAAAGTCCTGCGTGACAAGGGCAAAGCGACTACCGTTGGTGATGAGGGTGGCTTTGCGCCGAGCGACCTCAAGCGCAACGAAGAGGCTGTCGAGTTAATTCTTGAAGCCATCGAAAAGGCGGGCTACCGTGCGGGTGAGCAGGTAATGCTCGCGCTCGACCCGGCTGCCAGCGAGTTCTACCATGATGGCAAATACGTTCTGACCCGCGAGAACCGCAGCCTGACCCCCGAAGAGATGGTCGAATTTTGGGTTGAATGGCTGGGAAAATATCCGATCATTTCCCTGGAAGATGGGTTGGCGGAAGATGATTGGGAACACTGGGCCATGCTCACCGCCAGGGTGGGGCAGCGCGTTCAGATTGTTGGCGATGACCTGCTGGTGACAAACGTCGAACGTGTGGCGCGGGCGATTAAGGAAGGTTCGGTCAACAGCCTGTTGTGTAAACTCAACCAGATCGGGACCCTGACCGAAACCCTCGCCGCAACCCAGATGAGTATGCGCGCCGGGTGGACGGTGGTCGTCAGCCACCGCAGCGGCGAGAGTGAAGACAACACCATTGCCGATTTCGTCGTTGGAATTAACGCCGGTCAGATCAAAACCGGCGCACCCGCGCGGTCGGATCGCATCGCCAAATACAACCAGCTCCTGCGTATTGAAGAAGAGTTGGGCAGTGCAGCCCGTTACGCCGGGTGGAATGCGTTTGCGCATTTACAGCGTTAAGCTTGAAAGGTGTGCTGCCCGGTTTTTAGTGCCGGGCAGCACCGGTTTGATCGAACAGCGTACAGGAATTTCATCATCGGCTACTACGGTTCGGGGTGAGCAGGATGGCTCTAACGAGGAGAAATGTGGAAACGTTACTGTTAATCGGATTGGGCGGATTTATCGGTGCAAATATGCGCTATTGGGTGGGCGGCTGGGTGGCCGATCACGTGGGGCAAACTTTTCCGTGGGGGACATTCGTGATCAATGCCAGTGGATCGTTGTTGCTTGGGGTGTTTATCAGTTGGTCTACGCAGCATATCACGCTCGACCCGCGCGTGCGGATGCTGGTTGCTATAGGATTTTTTGGCGCGTACACGACGTTTTCAACGTACGCGAACGAGAGTGCGCTGCTCTTCGAATCAGGCGACATTCTTGGTATGCTTGGTAATATCATGGGTACCAACCTCGTGTGTGTGGTCGGGGCATTAGTAGGGCTGGCAATCGGCAGGCAACTGTAGCGAGGAGAAGCAAGGTTAGCATGGTTACGAATGGAAAACGATTAGTCATTTATGTGGGGGAAAGCGACACCTGGCGTGGGCGGTCGCTGTACATGAGCATTCTGGAAACGCTGCGCAAGGGCGGTATCGCCGGGGCGACCGTCATGCGCGGGCATGCCGGGTTTGGCGCGCACAGTCTCATCCATACGTGGCGGATCGAACGGCTTTCGATGGATCTTCCCATGGTGATCACAGTGGTTGATTCGCCGGAGAATATCGACAAAGCCCTGGCGCTAGTGAAACCGATGGTGCGCGAAGGTCTGATTACGGTCGAAGATGTCGTGATCGTGAAATACACCCATCGTTATCTGCAACCCTTACCCGCCGATCGTCTTGTTTCGGCGATTATGACCCGTAACGTCACGACCGTGACTCCGGATACTCCTGCCAGGCAAGTGATCGAGCTGTTCTTAGGGCAGCTCTTCAAGGCTGTACCGGTCGTTGACGATGAGCGGCACATCATCGGCATCATTACAGAAGAGGATTTGCTAGAAAAAGTTGAGATGCCAGCGCACTTGGCGGTTGTCGGACGGCTGGAACAGGAAGACCTCCAGGAATTTCTAGCTCAAATTCGCCATGAAAAAACCGCTCGGCATATCATGACGCAGCCAGTGAGCACAGTTAATGAGGATGATGCTCTGGGACATGTGGCCCAGCAGATGGTTGAGCGCAACTTCACCCGGTTCCCCGTGGTAGACGCCGAAAAACGATTGGTAGGCATGGTGAGCCGCCTGGATATCCTGCGTGCGGTAGCGGGCAATGGTGCAGGGGAACAGGAGCAAGCGCCTGCGCCCAAGCCAGGACGAACGCTCGGTGAAATCATGACACCAGGTGTGCCCTCTGTCTACATCAATGACGACCTGGTCGATGTCTTGCAGCAAATGCTCAAAACGAACATCCGGTATGTGGTGGTGCTAGATGAGCAGCAGCGTGCCGCTGGGGTAATCACTGAGGGTGATCTGGTTGCGCGGGTGGCACCGGTGATGCGGCGCAATATGCTGCGCGCAATCACCGAGCGGGTGATGGGAACCGGTCTGATGCGAGGCCACGCCCTGGCGCGGGATATTATGTCCGAGCGCGTTCTGACTGCCCTGCAAGAGACGAGCGTGCTTGACGCGATCGCGCTCATGCTGCGTGAGGGGCGCAAGCGAATTGTGGTCGTGGATGATGCCGGGCACCCGATAGGCATTGTTGATCGTCAAACCTTGTTGGCGGCCAGCCTGGGAAACTAGCCGGGATAACCGCGTTCTAGGAGGTATCACGCTCATGGTTTTCCACAGTATCCTATTTTCAGGCGCTGAAGACGGCGCACAACCGGGCATGCTTGAAGCGCCTGATTTCTTTGTTGATTTAAACCTGGATCAGGTTGTGGAAACCATCACGGCTGCGAAGCGGGAATATAACCTCAAACCGTTCTTTTACACCTCCCTGAATGACATCGATGCGATACTGTATCGTCAGGAAGTCATGCGGGACCTTGAAAATAAAAGCTTGTATGAGTATATCAACCTGTTTGCGCGAGGAATGCGCGCGATGCGCGATCATCTCGCCCAGGCCGACAAGCTTCACTACACACGCCAAAAACAACGATGGTTTTTAGACGCGGTGGAAATTTACTGCGATACCGTGGACAGTCTGGTGCATGATCTCACGCTGATGGATTTGAAGTCGCGCGGCTTTTTGGCCTTCCGTGAGTACCTGGCGACGTATACGAGATCAAGCCGATTTATATCACTTCGGGCAGCCACGAAAAAGCTCAAAGCTGAACTGGCCGCCGTAAAATACTGCCTGTTCATTAGGAGTAACCAGGTTCAGGTTCGCCGATACGGGTCTGAAACTGACTACAGCGCCGAAGTGGAGGAAACATTCGAGAAATTCAAACAAGGGGCGGTGGAAGATTACAGAGCCGAGTTTCCCACCGGCCCGGACATGAACCATGTCGAAGCCGGCATACTGGATTTGGTCGCCCGGTTGTATCCTGACACATTTACAGCGATTGATGATTACTGCACGAGAAACAGCGATTATCTGGACGGAACTATCGGTGCCTTTGACCGGGAAATACAGTTTTACGTTGCTTACCTGGACTTTATCGCACGACTGAAACGAACGGGATTGAAATTCTGTTATCCGCAGGTGTCGGATACAGACAAAGAAATTTATGATTACGAAGGCTTTGACATCGCTCTGGCCCATAAACTTGTTACTGAAAAATCGTCTGTGGTCTGCAATGATCTTTATCTGAAAGGCAGCGAGCGTATCTTTGTCGTTTCTGGCCCGAACCAGGGAGGCAAAACTACTTTCGCTCGAACCTTTGGACAATTGCATTATCTAGCCTGCATCGGCTGTCCCGTTCCAGGTCGTGATGCGCGGCTTTTTCTGTTCGACCGGCTTTTTACGCATTTCGAAAGGGAAGAAGACATCACCAATCTCCATGGCAAGCTCCAGGATGACCTGGTTCGAATCCACCGCATTCTGGACCAGGCAACCCCCAACAGCCTGATCATCATCAATGAGATTTTTGCCTCGACAACCGTCGAAGACGCGATTTTTTTGGGCAAGAAGATCATGGAGAAAATAATCCAACTGAATTTATTGGGTGTGTGTGTAACATTCATCGATGAATTAGCATCTTTAAGCGAAAAGACTGTCAGCGTGGTCAGCACGGTCGTTCCCGAAAATCCGGCCCTGCGAACGTTCAAGATCGTAAGACGACCTGCCGACGGACTGGCCTACGCGATCTCCATTGCCGAAAAGTATGGACTTACCTACAAGCGCGTGAAGGAGCGGATCACATCATGAAAGCGTTTCTCATGTTTCGAGATCGTGATTTTGACCCCCAGCAAGAATTACCGCCGAGCGTACAAGCCCTGATACAGGACCTGGAATTAGATACACTGTTCAACGCCATGGCGCGTGACGACAAACTCCTGTCTGAAGTGGCAAAGTCAGCCGTTTTGTCCGGTACAAGGAATGATTTGGACACCATCCTCTACCGCCAGGATATTCTCAGAGATTGCCTGAGCCATCCTTCCACTGTCAGGGAGATCTACGATCTCGCCGGAGAGACGATTGCCAGTGAGAGAAAGATTTACTTCGGCATCATCAGGTATCCCTCGTCTGTCCTGCGGCGCTCGATCGAAGCGCTGGAGATGTTTGTCGGAATGCTCAAGAAACTGCGGCGTATCGCCGATGATCATGCTGATGAATTTGAGTCAGCGGGCTTTACTCGCTTTTTCGCCATGTTACATGAAGAGCTTAACGATGACTATTTTGACGTCATCAAGGGTCATTTGAGGGAACTGAAATTCCGTGGCGGCGTGTTGGTGAGTGCTGAATTGGGCAAGGGCAACAAAGGCGCTAATTATACGCTTCGGAAGCAAGACAAGAAATATGGCTGGATGGAGCGGCTCTTAGGCGCAGGTCCGCGCGCCTACACCTTGCATATCAGTGACCGCGACGAAAGCGGCGCTAGAGCGTTATCGGAACTCAGAGACCGGGGAATCAACCTGGTAGCTAACGCACTGGCTCAGTCTAACGACCACATTCTCAGCTTTTTCCACATGCTGCGGACTGAATTGGCCTTCTATATCGGATGTTTGAACCTACATGAGCACCTCGCCCAAATAGGAGAGCCAACGACCTTTCCAATGCCTGTGGGCGTTAGGGAACGCAGACATTCTTTTGAAGGATTATACGACGTCTGTTTGGCCTTAACGATGGAACAAAAAATCGTTGGTAACGATGTCGATGCTGACTACAAGGACCTCGTGATCATCACTGGCGCGAACCAGGGCGGCAAATCGACATTTCTGCGAAGCATAGGTTCGTCCCAGTTAATGATGCAGTGCGGGATGTTTGTACCGGCTAAGGCTTTCTGTTCCAATCTCCGCGATGGCCTTTTCACACACTTCAAGCGGGAAGAAGATGCCGCGATGAGCAGCGGGAAACTCGACGAGGAACTCAGCCGAATGAGTGAGATCGTAGATCACCTGACATCAAATTCCATGCTGCTGTTCAATGAATCATTTGCCGCGACAAACGAACGTGAAGGATCGGAGATTGCAGGGCAGATCACTCGCGCCTTATTGGAAGAACGCATCAAGGTTTTTTTCGTCACGCACTTGTACGAATTTGCGCACGGTTTTTATGGAAAACAACTGGATGGTGCTCTTTTCCTGCGCGCTGAAAGGCAGGCCGATGGAGAGCGCACTTTCAAAATGATCGAGGGCGAACCACTGCAAACCAGTTATGGCGGAGATTTGTATAGCAGGATATTTGAAACAGATGATCATCCCTTATTTCATAGAGAAATGGTTTGAATGGAGATTAGTCAGTGACAAGAATGATTTTAGTACGACACGGGCAAACGGAATGGAACCGGGTGGAACGGTTCCGCGGGCGGGCAGATGTGCCGCTCAATCAGGTTGGCCTGACACAAGCCAACGCCACCGGACAACGCGTCGCCAGCGAATGGCAGCCTGCTGCCATTTACGCTGGTCCACTTTCCCGGACTATTCAAACGGCAGAGGCGATAGGCTTCTGTTGCAGCTTGCCTGTACAGGTTGAACCTCGGCTCATTGATATCAATTATGGCGAATGGCAGGGACTAACCCCTGGCGAAGTTCGAGAGCGCTGGACTGAGACACTCTCGGCATGGTACGACACGCCGCACGTGGCGCGAATTCCGAACGGGGAGACGCTGGACGAGCTACATGTCCGCGCTATGTCTGCGGTAAACGATCTGGTCGCCCGGCACCTTGACCAGACGATTGTTCTGGTGAGCCATACGGTTGTTAACCGGATTGTTTTATTGGGTGTCTTAGGGCTTCGAAACGAACGCTTCTGGCGGCTCCGCCAGGATACCTGCGCTATTAATGTTTTTGAGGTAGAAAATGGCGTATTTACCCTGGTGACCATGAATGATACATGTCACCTGCGGGCGATCCATGAGGGGTAAGGCTAATGCACCGGGAAAGTCTACGGGCGAAGGCGTTTCAGTATTAGGCGGGAGAAGCTAATGAGAAAACGGACGCGACGAGCGAGACTCGATCTGCTCACGCTAGTTGTTGCCATTGCTACCTTTGTCGTTGCCTTTTTTGTCCCTGAGATTCGAGATTACTTCGGGCTAGACAACTATTCGCCCACAGTTTCTGCTCCAATTGATCTGGCAACTCCGACAACTACGCCAACTCCTACTGATACGCCTACAGTGACTCCATATGCCACAACACCTTCTCCCCTCACGTCAACTCCTGCAGCTAGCAGCAATTGAGAGTTGACTCCCTGAAGAGGTCTCTTTTAGCCTGAAATTGTGATGTCTCATTCAGTATGTGTTAGCAGCCGGGCGAGAAAGTATGGTGGAAGCGGCTGCTGTGGGGGCTACCGAACACATCTGGACGTAAATTTACCCTAAGCCCCGATATAATGGGTGTCAAGTACCCAATTTGTGAAGACAGGTGCTTGAGCAGGATTAGCCCTTCTTTGTCAAGGTCAGCAATAACGCCTGCGGGGGTAACAATTCCTCTTTTGCCATCATCAGACTTTTCAAACGTGGTAGTGCGGGGAGACGCCACAACATAGTTGCGTCCCGCTCGATGGCCTTTTATCACTACCCAAGGATGTTTATCTTTATCACCAAATCCGGTTACTTCGTCAGGTACGGACCATACATCCCCTTGGTTTAGTTTGGAGGAAACGTGTTCTTCTAAGCCCTCTTCAGTTTCGGATAAAAGCCGGCGAAGTTCTTGGAAGCTCTTGGCGACTGCATGTTCTGGTTGAGATTTCACGCCTAAGTTTCCTCACTTCCCCAATACTGCCTTATTACTAATGAACAGCATATCGAACACAATTTCCAAAATTATCCCTGCCTACCAATGTCGGGATTTAATCTGCCTCAAACCCGTGACCGCCGAATCTTAGGGTCCGACTATTCTCACCAATCGTCCGGACGGTGGCTTCATCGAAGCCTTCTGCACGATGCGCGCTGATTTCCAGATGAATCTCAACCTCGCAGCCGGTCAAGCTCGTCAGGCGCTGAATGACTTCTTCCACGACCAACCCGATTTCCCGGTTCACACGCTGGGGATCAATTGCCACAGTTCCATAATAACGGGTGAGCGTAGGCGGTTTGTGTATATCCGGTTCGAGTTCGGTCCTGGTTCTCGTTGGTTGAACGACAGCAACCTGTTCGCCTTCGCGCAACTCGGCAGCAACTTTGGCGGCGTCAGCACGTGCCTCATCCTCGTTGATTTGGCTCTGTGCCACATCGGGATGGACTAACACGCTCTCATCATCGAAGTAGATGCTGCTGGCGCTGCGGAAAGCCAGACCGTTGAAACGTCCATCTTTCACCTGGGTTGCGTAGGCAAATGGCGCATCCAGGCGGTTGATGCCATCCCGCACGGCGTTTTGCAGCACGCTGTCATCGAGCAGCCGAGGCAAGTAGCAATAGCGGGCGAAGTATTCCCATAACTGCCTGAGTCCGATGTATCCGTGCTCACCCCACAGGTTGAAACGATCCAGTTCCATGCGTAGGTTGTCAGGCGACCAGGCCGGAATCAGCGCTTCACTCTGATGCAGTTTGCGTGCTGCTCGCAGGTAGAAGCTCTCATCACCGCTGATGCGGGCTGTTTGCCACTCAATGTCCCCAATTGGCTCCGGCTGGTAGGGCATGAGCAGCCAGCTATACGTTTCCATCAGCCGGTGTTCGACAGTCTCCAGGGTACGGGCAAGCTGCGCCTGCACCTGTTTACGCTGCTGGGCATCCAGGTTGAGCTGTTCCTCATCGTCACGGATAGAGGACCAGGCCAGATATTCGCGCACCGCTTCCCGCAGCGCTTCGGCATTACCCTGATCCGCTGCGATGAAGACCAGCATGTTACGATAGAGGCGTGGCGAATTGCCCCGTTCCTCCAATACTCTCTGAGCAAACCGCAGCGCTTCTGAATCACCGTTGGTGCGTTTGTGGCTGTGATCCGGGTGCAATACCACGACCCGCGCCTGCGGTTCATCGATCACATCCGATGTTTGCAGCGGCGCAACGTGTGCTCCATCGAAATCGCGTGTGCGCGAAATCTTCTTCAACCGGGCGACAATATCCTGGTTCACCACGTCTGGCGAAACATTCTGCGCGCGGTCGCGGGCCAGACGGTTGACGGTCGGACGCGTGTCATACCAATAGCGGCTGCCATCCGTGTAGAGATACGTGAGCTGGTTACTCATGCGTTTGAGTGCATCCCCAAACACAGGGACCGGCTCGCCCGGCTGCACCGTCGCCAACCGGATGCGCACTTCCTCAACGCCGCGCACTGTTTGAGCGGTCACCGAAGGCGCGCTGCCGATGAAGATGCTGCGCGCCACACGGCGGCAGGCGGTGTACTTGCCCAGTGTGGGTACATTGTTGTCGATCTGGGATGGGCGTGATTCGGTGCCATCAATGTCAGCGTCTGTGACGCCCGACCAGGTTTCCGGCAGGTAGCGCAGCAGTTCGTTGCGCACGGATGCTGCATCCAACGGCAGTGTACCGGGCAGGATCAGCAGCGATTGATCACCACGCGCCCACAGTTCGTGAATCACGGCGGCCATCAGGCGCAGCACACCACGTGTGCGCTGGAAACGATCCAGTGTAGACCAGTCTTGATAGAGGCGATCAAAGAGTTCCGGGTGAATCGGGTAGGCGGCGCGCATCCGCTCCAGGTACTCGCGCTCGGAGACGGTTGAGGGGAAATCGCCCCGGTTGTCGTAGTACATGGCCGCGAACGCATCCAGCACCGCATCCCGTGCCGCGTAATCGACCTCGCTGGCGAACAGGCGGCGGCGCACGATCTCGAAGCTCTCAATGGCCGTGATGGGACGCCACACTGCCTCCATACGCCCGACGATGTGCGAGAGGATGTTGAGCGTTTCCTGACCACCTTCGCCGCCGATCTCGATGCGCGACTGGGGAATTGAGACGACCAGCAGCGAATCCGACGAGCGCCGCACCGCCTCAGTCAGCGACTGCACGAAGCTCATCACCGAGTCGAATGTACCGGCGGGCAGATTGTCGGTTCGGTAGAGGTTGCGCGCATAGGCAACCAGTTCGTCGATGATGATCAGGCAGGGACCGTGAGCTTCCAGCAGTGCGACTAGCGTATCCGAGCCAGGATTCACGCCGTTGAGGTCGGCGTTTTCGACCATGTGATAGCCTTCGACGCCGCCCAGTTGGTAGGCCAATTCGCCCCACAGCGTGCGTGTGGTGCAGTTTTTGTATACACGCGGATCGGCGGGGTTGAGCGCCTGACCGACTAACACCGCCCGGTTAGCCTCCGGCGGGTCGATGTCGCCGATCTCTTCCGCGATGCGCTCGCCGCCGACAATGTCGGACAGCTTCTGAATCTCGCCCCCGGCCAGGTGATACAGTGCCAGCATACTGTGCGTCTTCCCGCCACCGAAGGCGGTCTGCACTTGAACAACCGGATCACCGGCCTGACCTGTCATCCGCCGGATACCGTTGGTGATCAGGGCCAGCAGCCCTTCGGTCAGATACGTGCGGCGGAAGAACTCGCGCGGGTCCTGATACTCCGGTGCAGCGCGACCGGCCAGCACCTGCGACAGATCGGCGGTGAACTCGGCCTGCATGTAACGACCGCTCGCCACGTCGGGATGCGGCTGCACGACCTGACGCCAGGGTTTGAGGCCCGGTGTCGTGGTGCGGCGCTCATCTTCATCCAATGGACCGGTGACCTTCTTGGACTTGTGCGCTTCGGCTTCGTAGCGTAAACGCAGCAAATCCTGGCTGATGAGCTGCACCTCGGCCATTTGATCGCCCGCGCTGATCGCGCCCAACAGGCGTGCAGCGGTATCGGCTACGCGGTAGGCATCGTCATTGCTGAACGCGCGCTGGTGTGCCCAGGCATTGCGCGCTTCCATCAACTCGCTGATGTAGGACCGCTCGGCGTGCCCCAGTTTCTCCCCGAAGACCTCTTTCCAGCGCCGCCAGATCAGGTTCAGCCAACCATGCGCATCCACATGTTCCAGCAGCGTTTCTTCGAAGTTGCCCGCACTCAACACAACATCACGCGGCAGTTCATAGGCGCTGGTGCGGAGTGCATCATCGATTTCCCGCGCATACCCGCTGCCCTTGTACACCATCTTATATTCGCGCAGCACGAATGGCCCCAACCCCTCTTTGAGCAGGTCCATCACCCGCGCGACACGATCTCGATTGCTGGTCGCCATAATGCTATTACCTCTCCGTAAGTGTTTTCACATCTATCCTAAAACAGCCCCAACTGCTCCGGCGGCTGATTCTGCTTCAACTCGTTCGCTAACTCCTGCAGGCGCGGCCATGACAGCACCAGCGCGTTGTACTCCAGCGCGTATTCGGCCCAGCCCTTGCGGTCGCAAATCTGGTACAGGCGATAGGCGAGCATCTTCGCTTCGGCAGCCAGATCGCTGTGCATCCGCATCAGCAGCACCGCCGCACCGGACTCGCCGTGCGTGTTGATGCGCTCGATCAGGTGATGCACGCACTCCCACACCGTGACGCGCTTATCCTCCTGCGGCGTCCAGCCGGGATCGAGTTCGTGCCACTGGTACAGCCGCACCTTGCCCGCTCCGGCGGCGATGACGCCCGCATTGACCAGCCCATCGACGCTGGTATTCTTCGCCCGCGCCAGCACGTCCGCCCGCCCGAATTCGTCCTCTTTGAAGCCGAACTGCTCGAACCAGTTGATGCAGAAGCGCGTATCGGCGTCTACGTCGCCTTCAGTTTCGGCCAGGAAAGCGTCAAGCTCCTGGTTGATGAGCTGCAAGGCTGTGCGGACCGTCAGCGGCGAGCCATCGGCTTCGAGCACGCGGTTGTAGCGGCTGTAGACGGCCATGCCCGGCCCAATGGACGCCTGTGCCAGGTCCACCGGGGCGATGCTACCGGACTGCATCTTCTTAAGTGCTATGGGTACTTCGCGGCGCAGAGCATTGACGAATTCGCGGCGCGAGGTTTGCGGCGCATCGTCAGGACGCGGGCGGCAGACGAGCACTATGGACGAAGCGAGAGCGTTTGCTTCAAGGCTATTGGTTCTACCTCCTCGCTCAGTTCGCATTGGCCATGTTCCATCAACTGTGAACCCGGCCCGAATCAGCCCTTCCAGCATTGTCTCCCAACCAGTGCTGCTGATCACACGCCCGTTTGCATCATCTTCATCTTCTGTGCTTTCGGATTGTTTGAATGCATAATAGACCGATAGGGGATAGTTAGGATGTACCATGCGTCTAACATGTATGAATGCTTTCAACAATCCGTCTTCGAAATGTCGATCAGCAGCGCTTTTGTTACCGTCAAATCGATATGGCGAAGCAATAAGCTCTGGTGTTTTGGGAACAAGCAGTGTACCAAAAATATCTTCTGCTTGTGCTTGTAAACTACGGCGCATCCAAATGTAGAAAAAGTCTGATAAATCAGCGTAGCCAATATTGTCATAATAAGGCGGATCAGTAGAGATCATCAACGAGTTGTGTTCGGGTCGCGGCTGAGTGGCATCAGCTTGTTTTGCGCTATTATCAATTGAATTACTATCAAGAAGCGAAAAATTCGATTCTAGAACCTCAGCAATCCATACCAACGCATCTCCAAAATTCCCTGTAGAGCTTGAAAACGGATTCACATCTGCATAATCCCATACCATAGCGATGGCTTGGCGCGCGAATACACCGCGGACAAAGTCCGCGGTGTTTTGCCAACTTGAGAGAGTATTGCATTTCTCTGCAAGCCGATCTACCGCAAATGCCAAGTATACACTCACTGCCTCGGCATACGCCCGCGCATCGGAGCCGCAATCGCGTAGTGACACATCATTATCAAGCAGCCCAGCGGCCACCGCGTCTATGCGAATCTGTGTACGCGCTTCACTCACCAGATCACTCAGGGTAATTAGCGCGACGAGTTGGCGCGGGGTGAAGAGATCAGCGAAATCTATCAGCCCATATTGTTTGCACCAAATGTTTCGCGGATCATCGGCTAATTCTCCCGATGGTCGCCAGCCGGGTTGCGCCAGTTGCGCGGCTTGCTCAAGGTCTCGCGTTGGCGTGTAGTAATTCCGCCCGCCCTTGCCGTCAGTGACAATAGCCATCAACTGCGCGCCCATGCGCCCGGCCATACCTTCATCTTTAATATGTTGGTCAGGTGCAATTTCGCCACAGACCAGGCATTGGAACTTTGCCCCGCGTCCAATCTTGGGCGGGTTTGGCGCTTTGCCTACTCCATTGTGTACCCTGAAGTGCACCGTTTTTGCCCGGCGATCAATCTCTGGCTCTACCCAGGCTTGCCGCCCCTTCTTTTTGCTCAGATCAAAGGACGAGATGAGCGGCATCTGTGCCCCACACGCTGGATTCGGGCACTTCACTGTGCGCGCCCAAAGCCATGCGATCACCGTTTCGCCGTTCGGTCCCTTCGGGTACAGGTGGCCGATTCGTTCCCAGGCCCGGTCACGCATCCACTCGCCGTAATAGCGCACATCGGCGGCCAACCCATGCGCTCCTCGCCAGCCTTCTCCCCCGCCAAATTTCTCTCGGTCACGCGGGTTCACGGGCGGCTGGTTGGCAAAACGCGGCGGGATTTCGATCAGCGCCTTGTTGATCATCACCGCAACGGGGTTCAGGTCGCTCGCGTGAGCTTCCAGGCCCAGGCGCTGCGCCTCCAACGGGATCGAGCCGCCGCCCGCGAAGGGGTCGAGCAGCGGGGGCGGGTTGCCGTCCGTGCTCAGGCGGATCAGTTCGCGCGCCGTTTCGAGCACCTCTTCGTTGGTCGTGCTTTCCCACTGCACCAGCAACTCGATGAAGTCGAACAGTCGCTGGCGCGGCGTGTCCTCGACGCTGGCGTTCGCGCCCTTGCGCAGCTTGCGGCACGCCTCAACAAATTCCGGCGGCGCGTTGGGGTCGTCGGGGTCGTCTATCAGCGAGGTGAAGATCACCGCGCGGCAGGCGGCGAGCGGTCGCCGTGCCCACCACAGGTGCAGCGTGCTGGGGTGGCCGTGCCGGATGGATTTTTCGCGCGCGCTGGCGACGTTGATCGCTTCGAGTGGCAGTGCGACTTCGATCAGTTTTTTGCGTGGGGTCATGGTGTGTCCTGGTCTCAAGGTGTGGTGTCGGGCGCAAGAATCGTGATCTGGTCCTCAAAGCGCCGGAAATCGTCATAGTTGAGCGTAAGCAGGGTATCGATGGCGTTGGCGCGCATCGTTGCGACGATATTGGCGTCGTGGATTTGCTTGCCGCGCGTGGGAACCGTTTGCAGCAGCGTTTTCAGGTGGGCGGTCACCGCTTGTGTATCATCTGCCACCCGAAACAGCCCTTCGACCTGCGTCAGATGCTCCATGACCTGCTCGATCTCAAGCGGCGGATCAAACGTGCGTGGATGCGTTATTTGCACCAGGTACTCGCGGATCACCTGGCGGCTAATCCACAACTCGACCTTGTCCGCCCACATCTGCTGGACTAAGGCCTCACTTTCGACATGTTGATCCATCTGCGTGATGATGGTCCGCAGTAGGATATTGGTATCGACAAAGGCTTTATCGGTCGTCATCATCATACCAGTCTTCGCGGCGTGGTGACGGCTCTTCATTCACCGGTAGGTGGAGCTGCGCGGCCCGCAGCAGGGCCTTTTTATCGGCGGCAGAAGCGGGCTTCTGCTCAGTATGTCCCTGTAAATGGCGCAGCAGGGCGATCTTCTGGTCTTCGGAAAGCTGCTCAACCAGGGTGACCAACGTCTCGTAAGGGATGTCGAGTTGAACGGCCATCAGTTTGGTTCCTCGCTCATAACTAACAACTCATCCATATTATAGTTCACACTGGCGACGGAAAAATGGGGTTCCTGGTCGAATGCGTGCCACACATAACGCGGTGGATGCGCTCGCCCGTCATCGTCCACTTCCACCAGCGCCAGGATGCCGGTATCGGGCCGGTTGCAGAGCGCGCGGATTTCATTATAGGTCACGGTCACGGTTTCCGCACCGGCGCGCCGCCCTTTGACCTCGATAAAGCGAAGCTGCCCGGTCTCCCCGTCGCGACTTTCGATGTCGTAGCCCAGGTTGTCGGCGCTCACGTCGCGCGGGGAATGTCCCAGGCGGATTTCTGTTTCCATCACGGCCTGCATGGCGATCTGCTCGGTGATGCGCCGGTCTCGGATGGCGGCGGGTACATCATTGCCCCACAGCAGCCCGGCAGGCACAATCAGCGCGCCCCCGATGATCACCGGGGGTGAAGCTGCTATCTGCCGCTCCTGTTCGAGTTCTTCCATGCGTCGCCGCAGCCGCCCTTCGAGTTCATCCGCCCGCTGCCGCGCCCGCGCCGAGTTGATTTTCGCGTTGGGACGCCCGGCCTGCTCCTGCGCGCGTAGCTCGTTAGCCCGGAAGTCCCAGTAGTTGATTTCCTTCGTCAGGCGCTCGCGTACCGCCGCGATGGTCTTGTCGATCAGCTCCTCGCGGCGTTGGCGCACACGGGCCAGATGGCGCGGAATCAGTTCCTCAATGGCATAGCTGCTGGCCGCTGCCTCGAGATGCTCAGCCGCCAGCCAGTCCGCTTCCAGGTGAGGCTGAACGAGCGTAATCTCCTGCTCACTGGCCGGACGATAGTCCAGGTAGGGAGCGCTGCCTGCATTGCGCACGTGGCCCTGCGCGTCAATCTCGACAAAATGCACTTCCTGCGAGATGAGATGCCGCTCACCGCCGCGTATCGGGCGCGCATCGTGGATGCTCTGCTGCAAGTAGAACAGCACCCGCACTTCTGCGCCGGGATCGGTGGGATCAACCAGCACCGCGCCGCGTTTCAGGATGTCGCGGTGGCGTTCGAGTAACAGGTCAAGCGTTGCATCAAGCAGTGGGTGTCCAGGACAGACAAACGCAGCCAGTGGCTTACCCGGCACACTGATCAACGGTTTGTCGAAACAAATGCGCTCATACTGCTTGAGAACGGGCGCACCGGTGCCGATCAACCGGTCGCGGCTGCGAATGGCCGCCGGGACTTGCGTGATCTGATACCTCCCCGGTTCGCGCTCGCGGATGGTCCCGCCAAGATGCTGGAAGGCTTCGAGGAAAAAGGACTGGATGTAGAATGGCTGCAAACGCCGGGCCGCCGCGCGTTCCATGTCCTCGCGGATGCGCATGACGTGCCGAATGTCCATACTTTCGGTTGCCAGTGATCGGCTTTCGAGCAGATCGCGCACCCGCTCGCGGTCCAGCGCATTATCCACCGCCTGTTCCAGACGGGCGCGCACGTCGGGGCGCTCGCCGTAGCGGATGGCCTCGACCAGCAGCTTACGCAAAGGCTCCTGGTCGAATAGGTGGCCCAGCACATCAAAGACCTGACCGTTGAGCGCCTGCCGCTCGATTTCGAGCTTGTCGAGCAGCCGCCGGTAGACATATCCTTCACGTGTCTCTCCGGCTACGAGGTTCCACAAGTGGCAGACCTCGGTCTGGCCGATGCGGTGAATACGCCCGAAGCGCTGTTCCAGGCGGTTGGGGTTCCAGGGCAGATCGTAGTTGACCATCAGGTGTGCGCGCTGAAGGTTGATCCCTTCGCCTGCTGCGTCGGTGGCGAGCAGTACCACCACATCAGGATCGCTGCGGAACTGTTCCTCAATGCTGCGCCGCTCCTCGCGTGCCATCCCGCCGTGAATGCATACCACGTATTCCTCACGGCCAAGCAGCGTGGTAATGCGCTCGTAGAGGTAGTTGAGCGTGTCGCGGTGTTCGGTGAAGAGAACCAGCTTGCTGCGTCCGCGATCCGAATCGACCATCTCTTCGTTGGTCTGCATCAGGCTGGCGAGTTCTTCCCATTTGCGGTCCAGGCCGCTGTAGCGCACACGCGATGCCATCGCTTCGAGGCCGCGCAGATGCTCAATTTCAATCTCCAACTCGGCAATCGTGCGGGCGGCAGTGGCCCGGTCGATGACCGCTTCTTCGACCTCTTCGACTTCAGCGTCCGGCGCATCGTCCAGATCGTCCAGGTCTTCTTCGCTGAACATGGGAAGACCGGTTTCCGCCAGCAGGTCTGCGCCGCGCTTGAGCACCTTTTCTTCCTGCAAGCGATCTTCGAGTCGCTCGCGTCGCCGCCTCAGCGATTGGTAAATAGCTTCAGGGGAGGATGCCAAGCGCCGTTGGAGAATGGTCAGCGCAAAACCGACCGTGCCTTTTCGTCCGCCGTTATCGAGCTGATCGGCCCGGTTGAACTCCTCGCGCACGTATTCGGTGACCGCGTGATAGAGTTGCGCTTCCGCATCGGACAGCGCGTAATCCACCGTATACGCCCGTCGCTCAGGGAAGAGGGGTTTGCCATCGAACTTGAGCAGGTCTTCCTTGACCATGCGCCGCATCAGGTCGGAGACATCGACCGTATGCACGCCATCACGGAAGCGGCCCTCAAACCGATCCGCATCCAACAGCGCCAGGAACAACTGGAAATCCTCTTCTTTGCCGTTGTGCGGTGTGGCGGTCATCAGCAGGAAATGACGTGTCAGACTGCTCAGCAGCCTGCCGAGCTTGTAGCGTTTCGTTTCTTTGAGTTCGCCGCCAAAGAAGGATGCTGACAGCTTGTGCGCCTCGTCACAGATAATTAGGTCCCAGTCGGTGACCTTCAGCTTGGCTTGCAGATCGTCACTTCGGCTGATTTGATCCAGCCGGATAATGACCAGGTCGTGCTCGGTGAACGGATTGCCGCTGCGCGATGCCTCGACCGTCTCACGAGTCATGATTTCGAAGGGAAGCTGGAACTTGAACCAGAGTTCATCCTGCCACTGCTCGCCCAGACCACCGGGTACGCAGATCAGACAGCGCTGCACGTCACCGCGCACTACCAGTTCTTTGATCAACAGTCCTGCCATGATCGTCTTGCCCGCCCCAGGATCATCTGCCAGGAGGAAACGCAGTGGTTGGCGGGTCAGCATTTCGCCGTAGACTGCTGTGATCTGATGGGGCAGTGGCTCGATGAGTGAAGTGTGAACGGCCAGTACGGGATCAAAGAGATGCGCCAGGTGGATGCGATAGGCTTCAGATGCAAGGCGCAGCAGGCTGCCATCTCCATCGAAGCTCCAGGCACGCCCCGCTTGCACGATTTCAAGCACGGCTTCGCTATCGCGATACAGGAGTTGTGTTCCAGGATGCCCATCGGCACGTTTGTAGAACAGCTCAACGGCGTTTGCTCCGTGCCATTGAATGTCAATCACTGTAACGGGTTGATGAGGATCGATCCCTTTGACCTGCGCGCCACGCTTGAGGTCTTCTAGTTTCATCATCGAATAGTCCACTGAATAGTCTCACACTCTTCCATGATAACACGGAGAGACGCAGGATGAGAAACACGGCTTAATGGTCAAGTGTAAGAGCGTAGAACTTTGGGAAAGTTTTCTTGAAGAATG
The DNA here is from genome assembly GCF_036822615.1 of Aggregatilinea sp. Lineage (NCBI taxonomy): Bacteria > Bacillati > Chloroflexota > Anaerolineae > Aggregatilineales > Aggregatilineaceae > Aggregatilinea > Aggregatilinea sp. The sequence goes on from NZ_DAISHJ010000009.1 coordinate 32,772, forward strand.
AGGGAACTCATTGAACAGGAATAGTGATCAGAATGGAGGTTGCTGGAATGACGCAATCGACGCGCAGTCCGAACATTGCCAAGTGGTCGGCAGGGACTCTCTGTGCACGAACTACAGCGCATGCCAAGATGCATTTTGGGGTGCGCCTGATTTCGCAGTCTGCCCCACCGCGTGCGGATGTCCAGCCCTGCGGGCTGCGGACTCTGACCCTCGCCCTGGCTTGCGCCGTTTCACTCAGGCGAGGGTCAGGCCGGTCTGCGACGACATCTGCACTGGTTGCGGCGGGGCATGTGGCCTGCGAAGGCGCACCTTAAAAAATACATCTCGGTTTTTCACGCGTTACGGGTCGTGCACGAGGCCCTTTGCCCACCACATTACGTGCTGGCGCGACACCTAGCGAGCGCGTGCGAGGCCGCGATGTCATCCGCCTCCACCGTCCGGATCACTCCCCGATCCGGGCGGTGCCCGGTGTAGATCGTCGTGAACTGACCACTGAGATGTGGTCGCCGGAAAGGCCTCTGAATGCTGCGCCATCCCCTGATAGGCGTGGTCACGTTCGGGCGGCACCCTACACTGACGAGGCGTTTTTGAGGCCCAGCCCGTCAAGACAGAACCTCCCTCGCGCGAGTTCCTCGCCATCAGCCTGTTCGGCAGGTTTTGGCCTCATTTCCACATTTTGAAACCCTCGTTCCTTGCTTCGGAGGTTCGTATGTCCCAAACGACAACTATTCCCCAGCATACGCTGGATCACTACAACGCCCACTACAACAACCAGACCTATCGCGCACTCAGTGAAGCTCTTGCTTCGGCATTAGGTCTGGACGAACGGGTGACGCAGTTGGAGACGTATGATGAGCGTCACAACCAGATCATGAATCTGCTTATCGACGCCTCAATGGAACTCGTCGGTGCTGAGTTCTACGCCGGGGCCGGACAACGACTTGGCAATGCCCTCGGTACCCTGGATGACCATACGTCCACGCTGGTCAAACTCGCATCAGATCATCTGGACAATTTCGCCACCGGAGAGCGCCCTTGGAAGATACGCGAGCAGATTGCTCACATGGCGACCCTGGCGCTGGCTGAATTGGCGCGTCGTGCGCTGGTACGCACGCTGGATCATGCCGCACTGCTGCCGGGCTGGCAAGGCACAGCTCCGTATTACTGGCTGCTGGCCTGCACCCAGATCATTCGTTCCGCCGAGATTGTCTTGCAAGGCGACCCCAGCGCGGACTACCTGGTCGAGAAGTTCGGCAAAGCGCTCGAAATGCTCGGTACAGGGACCGGGGAAATAGTGCACTATGGCAATCCCCACCCGGTTATCCGCCAGTTCCACGAGCGGCTCACCGCGCAAGACAAGGAGGGCTGCCATGTCTCACGATGAAACGGTCACCCAGACGCTCACGGGCAACGGCCTGCTCATCGAGCGCACTGAGAAACCAGGTGGGTTGGTGCCCTGGTGGTGGATCGGCGACGAGCGTCACGTATCCAAATCACTGTCTCAGACCTACCGCCACCGCGACATCCTCAAAGTGTATGGCTGCCGCTGGTCCAAAAAGCGCCGCCAGTGGTATTACATCGGGCGCGAGCTGCCTGAGGAGATCACCGCACTGCTCGGATCGCAAGACACAGCCAACGAGCCATCCGCACACGACAATCTGCCTATACCCACTACGCCGCCATCTCCACACTATTCGCCACCACTGACCACGACCGCAGCGACTTTCCGGGAAACATACCAGGCGCGCATGTTACGCCGGTTTGTCGAGCAGTTCCAGGCGGACCTGGAACGGGCGACCCGCTATCCCGCGCTGCCTGCGGTGGCGACCGTCCGTCTCGACGATCCCTGGGCGTGAGAGGTGCAGCCATGACAACTCATCTCATTCCTCAGCAGTACTGCGGACGCATGAACGTTGTAGGTGACTGCTTCGTGTTCGGAGCAGCCTTGCACGACAATCGCCCGGTGTATCTGGACATCGCCGGACCGGCCACCTCAGTTGAAGCCGTCTGGGCGCGCCTGGCTCAAGGTAAGGAATCACGTATCGTGCCGGATACAGGGTCGAGCATTGTCTTACAGCCACCAGAGCCGGGATTGTTTGCGCGCTTTCAACGCAAGATTGATGGGCTTGGCATCGATCATCTCTTGCTGGTCCACAAAGCGATCACCGAGCCGGTGTACTCCGAATTGACGACCACCTACATGTTCTTCGCCGACAAAGAGCAGGCGACTGCGATCCTCGGCGATCACATCTCCAAGCTGGTCAAGGTAGCCGTGTTTCCGGACTGGTATCCGTTTCTGGTCCAGAAAGGACGCCTGGAACACCTGATGCAGCGCTGTGTATGTTATGGTGGCGCGCAAGTGTGGGTAGTTACTTTGGATGTTTCCCGCTGGACCCGGACTATCCAGGATGGCCTGGTTTCCGGCGTTATCGCGCTGCCGTAAGTCATTTCTCGCACTGTAAGATGCCCCGTGATTGAAGGAGATCACGGGGCGTTTTCATTTTTTGGAGGAACGATGCCCAGGTTATCATCCATCGAAAAAGGTGGCTTCTACGAATTTCCACCAGAATCTCTTCCGTCGGTCGCTTCGCTATTCGCCTCAGCGCCGGATGGCGGCAGGCTGCTGGATCCCTGTGCGGGTGAAGGCCATGCGTTACAGCATCTTTCAGCGGTGTGGCAGCTTACACCCTACGCCAACGAACTCGACAGCGAGCGTGCTGCCGCGTGCCAGACACTGTTTGGCCCCATCCAGGCGGTGCAAGGCGACCTCTACACCCTGCGCGCGTCGCTGGGCAGTTTCCCGGCTATCTGGTTGAATCCCCCCTACACCTGGGACATGGCCAATTCGGACGACAAGCGGCGCGAGCTGGGGATGCTCAAACACAGCTGGAAATGGCTGGCTCCCGGCGGCTGGGTGATATGGGTTGTCTATGCACACCATGTCACGCCGGATGCCGCGAGTTTTCTGGCGAAACACTGCCGGTCGGTCGATGTGTGGCGGCTGCCAGGGCTGCACCTGGGTGAGTATGTCCACGTCGTGGTGGTTGCGCAGGAAGGCACACCGCCGGAAGACCCAGCCCTGTTCGCTCAGCACATCCTGCAAGATGCCGCCCATCCGCGTGAATTGACCTTGCAAGACACTGCGCGTTACGCCTTTCCGCCACCACGCACGAAGCAGCGTTTTGTGTTCGCGCCAAAGGTCATCACGCCTGAGCTTGCACTACAGGCAGTTCGGGCAGATGGCGCACAGTTCGGGGCGGGTTTTCAGCGGCTACTGGAACCTCCACCTCCGGTCGAGGAAGTGCATCCCATCGTGCGCCCACGCGGCGGGCAGTTAGCGTTGGTGCTGGCGGCAGGCTTGTTCAACGGCATCGTCGTGCAGACCGATGAAGGACGCGCAGCCGTGCGCAGTACCGTTGAGTCGGTCGAGCAGTTGGTCGAAGGAGTCGAAGTTGACGAAGCCGACGAAACCACGACCGAACGAGAGGTGTACCGCACACGCCCCCAGGTGACGATCACCCTGTTGGACGAGCGCGGCCAGATCACCGACATGAGCGGTGATGCGGCGCTGGTAGACTTCATCGGAAAGCATAAATCCGCGCTGCTGGACTATCTGGATTCTCACTTCACACCCCTATACAATTTTGACTACGGTCCACTGGCTTCCATCCTCAACCGCGCGCGGCTCAACGGCCACCGGCTCTACGAGACGCAGAAGCATGTGGTCGCGTCCACCTATACCGCACTGCAACACCGTAAGGGCGTGATTGTGGTGGGCGAGCCGGGCGTCGGCAAGACGGTGGTGGGAGCAACACTGGCGGTCGCTCTGCGCCCCCACATGAAACCGGACCAGGTGGTGTTGGTTATGTCGCCGCCGCATCTGGTGGGCAAGTGGCAGCGTGAGGTCGAGATGGTCTGCCGGTCGGTGGGTGTACGGCTGCACATCAAGGTGCTCAAGACCGTCGATGACACCCGCGCCTTCATGGATACTGATATGCCGCTCACGCTCAAAGTAGGCATCATCCCGCGTGAAATGGCGAAGTTGGGCGAAGGTTGGGAACCGGCAGTGCAGTGGCGTCTGGTGCGCACGACACGCTGGGCTTACGGCGAAACACGACCGGAAAACCTGACCGGCGAGCGTATCCTGACCACAAAAGTACCGCTTTGCCCAAACTGCAATGCCACCGTCACTCGCACCAAAAACGGCGAGGCGATCATCGCCGATGAGAACTGGCTGGCGCGCGCCCCGCAGAAATGCCCGTCATGCGGCGGGGCGTTGTGGCAGTTCACCCGCACCTTCTCCGCTCCCAAACCCGGCGAAAAGTACCCCAAACGCAACCCACGAATGCCACTGGCCGAGTACATCGCCACCGTGTTTCCCAACCGCGTGTATCTCTACATGTGCGATGAGATTCATGAGGCGAAATCGACCAGCACCGACCAGGGTGCGGCGATGATGACACTGGCCCAGACCGCCGAAAAAGTGGTTGGGTTGACCGGTACACTCTACGGTGGGGTCGCGTCGTCGCTGTACGGGATGGAGTTCGTGTTCAACCCACGCGTGCGCCAGAACTACCCCTGGGGTATCAAGGGGCAGGCCGGGTGGGTGCGTGACATGGGGGCGTTGGAGCGCATCGTCGAATACCGCCCGGAGTATGACAAGGGTGGGCACTACACCGGCAAACGCCGCATCGAACAGAAACCGAAAGAAGCGCCGGGCTGTTCCCCCTTGTTGGTCCGAGAGATCATCGATCACACGGTTTTTGTCGGCCTGCAAGACATTGGGCGCAACATGCCGGAGTTCGAAGAAATCCCCGTTCCCATCCCGATGGACGCCGATATGGTCCTGCACTACAACCGCGCCAAAGACAAGATGGGGACCTACCTCTTCCAGTGCCGAATGGAGGGCGATGCGTCTTTCCTCGGACGGTATCTCCAAACACTGCTGGCCTGGCCGACTGCGCCGTTCCGGGGCGAGCGGGTGATCCACAAGCGCCGCTTCGACCGCGAGAGTGATCAGTTCATCGAAATCCCGGTGCACGACATGCCGGGTTTGAGTGAAGACCGGCTGTATCCGAAAGAGCAGTGGCTGGTCGATCTGGTGCGTGACGAGCTGGCGCAGGGTCGGAACGTCGGTGTGTTTCTCCGCCAGACGGGTACCAGAGACATCCAGCCGCGCATCGAACACATCATCCGCGAGCATGTCCCCAACGCCAAACCCTTCATCCTCAAGGGTAGCGTCACCCCCGAACGCCGCGAGAGCCTGGTCCAGCAGCAGTTGGACGCGGGCATCAACGTGTTGGTGTGTAATCCTCGCTTAGTTCAAACCGGGCTGGATTTGGTCGCGTTCCCGACTCTCGTGTTTCTGGAACCGGATTACAGCCTCTTCGTGATGGGGCAGGCGTCGCGGCGGGCGTGGCGCATCATCCAGGATCGCCCGTGCAAGACCTACTATCCGCATTACGAGGATACGATGGAGCACCAGGCAGTCGAACTCATCGGGCGCAAGCAGCAAGCGGCCAACCTGCTCTATGGCGAGACCGGCGCAGGCGGGTTGAGCGAACTCACCGGCGCGAACGGCGGCGGAGGCGACCTCATGGCCGAGTTGGCGAAAGCCATTGATCGGGATGAGAGTGTCACCGATCTGCGCGACCTGTTTGCACGCCATGCGCAGCAAACGGACCCCAGCGAAAGCGCCTGGTTTGTGGCTGAGCCGGAACCCGAAGCGTTTTACGCGGCTGAAGGCGGTGATGACCTGGTCCGCTTTGGCGTCGAAGAGCTTGGCGGCGTGGTGGTCGAAGTGGCCGAAAGCGCTGAGTCGGACGAGAAACGTCCCGCTCCCAGCCCGGCTGTGCTGCCGCCGCGCAAGAAGACCCGCCGCCGTAAGGTGAGCCTGTTCGACGTGCCCGAAACTGATGAACAGCCAATCCAGGTCCCGAACTGGCCTATCCGCCAGCCGGAACCGGAGCCTATGCCGGTCAAGAAGGCTCCCGAAGTCCGGCAGTTGGCACTGTTTTAGGCGGTGCATCGTGACCACCGACACTCTCGACTTCCTAAAAGCCCTGTTTACCCCGTGTGAACAGGGCTTTCTCACTCTCACTGCCATCCATCCGGATGGACGACATCCGACTCCTTCGCGGCATGTGCGAGTCAACGATCCGGTCTGTCTTGCACGCACCCTGGAGCGTCTCTCTGCTGCTAATGAACAAGGCTGGGGCGCGTATGTCGCGGTGGCTACCCGCAAGACGAACCTCGGACGCTGGCGGCGTGGGGGAGAGGACGACCTGCTCGCGCTGCCGGCGTTGTTCGTGGATGTGGATGATCCGGCGTTAGACACCCTGGAGCGACTGCAGCAAGCGTCTCCAACTCCATCTTGCATCACCTACACAGGCGGAGGATTCCACGCGTATTGGTGGTTAGCGGCTGTGCTCCCCGATTTCACGCAAGCCCGGCAGATGCTGCACGCGCTAGCGACAAAGCTGGGCGGAGACCAGCTCAGCCCAACACAGTCGCTGCGACTACCGGGCACACGCAACACTAAGGCTGGACGCAACAACACCTTGTGCCAAGTGATTGTCTTGCGCGATGCGCGTTACACACTCGCGGATTTCAGTCCACTGATGGCTTATCGTGCAGTGCGGAGACCAGTACCTCCGACTGCATCAACAGCCAGATCAGTACCAACCAGAGACACCCTTAATCCGGCCTTGCTCGACGCTGTAACCGAGACTTTGATTCGCCAGGGCTACCGGCGCTCCGGTGACTGGCTGAGCGGGCCATGCCTCTTTCCCAAGCATCACAGGCACGGCGACCAACATCCGAGCTTTGGCTTCAACATGCGCAGCGGGTACGCAAACTGCTACAGGTGTGGCTCGCTGCTGCTCAAAGACCTCTGCCAGACACTGGGCATTTGCCCGGCGGACTATGGCGGCCTACTCGCATAACTCATTCATTAGCTGAAAGGAACTGCTCATGACGACAAACAACATTACCGGCACACCTCAGCCGATCACGATCACGCTGACACTGCCGCACGCGGACGCGCTCTCAAAATCCGGAACGCTGCTCATCCAGCGCGGCGATCTGGCGAAGCTGTTCCAGTTCCACTACACCAACACGGGCGACATGGCGTCCGCCATTCACGATGCGACCAATGCCCTGATCGCGTTGGAAAACAACCCGCCGCCGATGATCCCCGATCTGCCGCCGCGCAAGACAGCGGTGACCGCTGCGCCAACACCACCTGCCGAACCACCTGAGCCGATGATCCAGGTGCCCACTAAAACCAAGAAAGGCGCGACGGCTGTTCCGGCGCGCTGCTTGCGGATTGTGGGCGGCGAGACGGACGAAGACGCTCAACAGCAGGCGATCAAGATCGCCGGGCGGCTGCTCGACAGTGGGTTGTGGGATGGCAAGACACCGATTGGCATCAACGATGTATACGCGGTGCAGCTCAGTCTGGATGGGCTGACCGACAAAGAACTGAAGGTGCTGTTCAAGCTGGAGCAGTTTGTGCAGGTCAATCCGGAAACGCCAGCAACCGATGAAGCACAAGGCGCTGACAACAGCCTGCAAGACAGCCAGGACGATGCTCCAGTTCTTGCGGAGATGCAAGACACATCAGATTGAGCAAGTTCGACCTCACCCGTTACCTCTAACCCTATTCAGAAAGGATGCACCAGATCATGACCACTGAAACCACCCGTACCCCGCGTATTTTCAAGACCGGCGCGATCCGTATCGTTGAGGACGAGACGATGACCGGGCTTTCGAACGAAGAAGTTCGACAGATTCTCGTCCGGACGTACCCCGAAGTGGCGCATGCCACTATCCGCGAGCGCGAGCAGGATGGCTTTCATTACGTCGAGTATCTCCCTCAACCGGGCCGGAAAGGATAATTTCCATGTCCGGCTTGACTCACGACGATCTATGCGCGTGTCTGGCCGCTGCTGCCCCGGTGGAACTGCTGGGGATGACCTTGCTCAGGCAGGGAAGTCCCCAGCTTCTTCCCTCCAACGTTCCGCGTGATGTTTTGCGCGAGGCGGTGGCGGAGATCATCGCTTATACCGGGCGCTGTGTGGCTGCTGCCAACCGGCTGAGCAACCTCGCTCCCGTCCCTTTGTTTCACGTTGTGATTGTAGAGTTTGGGCTATGACCACCATTCCCGATGTGTATGGTTTCCTCGTTGCCGGGCTGCACGACGATCCGCTGTTGTGTCTTGCACAGGCGGTTGCGTGGCTCGACCCGTTCTGGGCTGGGCTGTCCGATGACGACTTCAACGATGATGGTTCATTGGCGACCGCGCTGGATGCTACACGTAATCATTTCCCTGGCATTTACGCGATGACGGTCGATGCACTACATCACGGCGCAGCGTATGACGACCTAGATCACCTGATCTGCACCGAACTCTCGAAGCTGGGTTTTCCCCTCGATTTTGTGGAAAGCATGGGCTGTGGCATTCCACTGCCTGCTTATGGCACGCTGCTGTGCGACCCTGAGTTCTACACTCATCACCCCGATGTTGTGCCGGTCGTGCAGTGGTTTGGCATTCAACCGGACGGAGACGACCCCATCGACATCCCAGACCACGCCTGCACGGCTGCGCAGCGCCTAATGGACAGCCTGGTGGAACATCCCGGCCCGCGTTACCAACAGGTCGGCTGGCTGATCGGCTGGCTTTTTTCCTGCACCGGCAATTCGAGCGTTGACCTCGATCCCGAATCCATGTGGGAGTTTGAGCCGCTGAGTTGGGAGCCGGAGAATGTCGAATTCGCCCTCGCCATCATCCAGGAGGCCGACGAGATCATGTCGGATGCCCAGGCCGGACTCGTGCTGGTTCAATGTAATCCTCTCATCCAGCAGGCGCTGCAAGACAACATCCAGCGCCTGTATCGTTTATTCGCACGACAATCCAAAAAGGAGCGCAAGATCCATGACCGCCCTCGACTTCACTGGCCCGCGCTTGACTGCGGCCTTACAGGAACAACCGAACCTGACGCTTGAGTTCTATTCATACGGTGTACTGCTGCGGAAACGCGATGGTGACAGCGTGACAGAGTATCCAGTCGATCCAGGACAGATCGCGCTGGCACTGGCCGCGAAAGTAACCTTCGATACTGGCCTGCTGAGCGAAGACACGCTGCTGGTCCGGCAGGATGGCGTCAAACGACTGGTGGTGGAGTACCGCCGCCCGCAGAAAACCGGCATCTACCTTGAAGGTTCGGATGCGCCGGTGCGCGTCGCGCTTCCGCCGCTGCTGCTTGTCCGCACGACCACCGAAGACAGAAACCCGCAGTACCAGGTCTACGCGGTTAAGGCTCGCCCGACCACGCTGGATTCGCCGTTGTTTCATGCCCCACTGCCGAATGTCTTCAACTCAGGCAGCATCTGTTGGGGCAGCGTGCGCCGCGTGGAGGACAGCGCATTACACGGCAATTCGCTGTCTGCTGACTGGTCGGCTCTTCTGGGTTCTCCCTTTGGAGACCACGTGGTAAGCGGCAAATCCAAATCTCATCCGCACGACATCCGGCAGAAGCTGCTCGAACTCGAAAGCCGCAAGGCGCGGGTGTACCCCAAATCCGATCTCATTCCCGTCAAGCGCACGCTGGCGCAGGCACTAGGAGATTGACGATGAACGTGTATGACCCTCACATGCACATCAAGGAAGTGATCCTCGTTGGCACCGGCGGCACGGGCGCGCAGATTGCACGTTGTATCGCACGGCTGGCGTATGACATGGGGCGGGCGCGGCTGCATGTGCCCGCCATGTGTTTCATCGACCCCGATACAGTAGACGATGCGAATCTCGGACGCCAGCTATTCAGTTACGGAGATTTAGGGAACAACAAAGCACGTGTGTTGGCTGCACGGTTCAACGCGGCGTTAGGGCTGAACATTTCCGCCATTGACCAACCCTTCGACGCGGAGCGCCATGTCAAACATGCCTCATCCACACTGCTGATTGGCGCGGTTGACAATGAGCTTGCCCGGCGTGAACTTGCTCGCGCACATGGGGCATTATGGTTGGATACAGGCAACCACAGACAGTCAGGCCAGATCGTAATCGGCCAGGTTTTGGAACGTGATGTGATGCTGCAACACATCGATGGCAAGGACGGGATCTATACCCATCTACCCAACGCGGCACTGTTATTTCCCCAACTGCTCGAACCGGAGACACCCTCGGAATCTGAGCAAGAAATTCGAGACGCAGGGCTGTCATGTGCAGCGCTCGTGGCACTTGGTGAGCAGGGATTGTTTGTGAATGACCTCGTCGCGGCCATAGCAGCGCAGTACATCTGGCGCATCCTGTATCGCCAGCCTATCCACACCTTCGCCTCATTTGTCGACGGTGACACGCTCAGTGCCCGCAGTCTGCCGGTTTGTAGGGAAGAACTGCTGCCCTACCTCGAAAGACAGTAATTCCTAACAACGGGTGAGAACATCATGCATACCACTGTGCAACTCACGTCTGATGGGCGGCGGTTCGAGTTCGAGCTGCTGCCTGATGGGGATATTTGGTACCTGAATCCTGTGGGTTCCAGCCGGACTCGCCGCTGCAACGATGCAGGGCTGATCGCCGCTTTTGAGCTTGTGAAGCAGACCGCCGAGCGCACGGCAAAAGAGCGCGAACGCGAGCGCCGCCGCTGTCGATACGACTTTCCCTGGCAGTGTCCGCACTACCCGGATTGTCCGTGTCGCAAACCGCACGCGACACGAAACCGCCGAAACTTGGCAGTGATATCGACATCCTACTACGAGCGTGTCTTGCAGCCGGTGGGCCAGATGTCACTGTTTGAGCCACATCTCACCCATCGCCAGATGTGGAGACACATCACCTCAAACGAACTGGTCGATGCGCCGCTGCGACCGTTCCGGCCAGGGCCAATCGTCTGCAAGCAGATGGCCGTGGCAACGATGGAGTGGCTCAAGCGCAAACAGGGCTGGATTCCGCTGGCCTGGAAGATACGGCCTTTGGACGAAGGTCGGGGTGAGGAGTGGGCTGAGCAGATGGCGGTGCGTTATGCAGAACGGTATGGTCCATGTACGTTCCATCTGATTTGAGGTTGGGGGGCGCGAGCCTCCCGCCTCTTTTTTTGAGTGGGTGGCGGGAGGTTATTCGTCTGCATTGGGAGTCTTGGTGCCCAAGGACTCGCGCAAGACATAGAGCATGTTGACCAGCCATTGTTCTGATCCATGCTCACGAATGGCCTGCGCGGCGGCCCTGATCCAGGTCTCGTCGTCAACCAGCTTCGGGAAATTCGCTGATATTCCCGCATAGAGGGGGTTGCAGAACATCGCCCGGACTTTCTCGGCAGTCATTTGACCATCTTCGCTGGCGGTGAGATCGACATTGGGTTTGGGCAGGGGCTTTTGGTCGGGCCGTTTGAACTTCTTGGGAGTGGGTGACATCACATTTTCCTCCATGAGTTGATAGGTCCATTGTAACCGCTGACGCGTGTTACACGCCACTGGTAGAGTGTCTCGCGCGCCTGTCGTGCAGCCGATAGAGTCAGCCTCCTCACACCACCGTTTCGCGTGCAAGACACTGAGGGCGCTCATAGAGCCTGACCACCGCTTTCCAGGCCAGGAGTAGCCATCCTCACACCTCGTTTCCTGCGGCGAACCGGAATCAGCCCATTGGTTCCAGCCAGGCGCATCTCTGCGTATGACACCCGACAGCGGCTGCCTAGATACCGGCTCGCGCGAACGCTGCGCCCACGCCAGTCCCGGCTTGACCACATCCGATGACCTGATTTTCTGGGTTCCCATTGTCCCCTGCTGCCCGGTGCATCCACCGGCTGCCCATCACGCCGATTTGGAGGCTGACAGTCTAGCAGGTGCGCCGGGCGTCAACATCTGCATTGCAGATGTCGCTACGCCTGTTTGCGCCGGGCTTGTGCCGCTGCGCTCATTGCAAACAGGCAGCGCCCTACGGGTGACCCCCGGCTGTTCGCCCCTGCTGATGACCGGTCAGCCAATCGGCAATGGAGCCGGTGGAACAAGAGCGCCCAGGGCGCAAGGAGACAACAACATGGGTACCAGCATCAATATCTCGGTCGTCGGTTTCGTGGGTGGTCAGCCTGAAGTCAAAACCGTCGGGGAGCAGAAGGTCGCGAGCTTTTCGGTGGCAGTCAATCGCAAGACCCGTTCGGGCGAACAGACGCTGTGGGTGCGCGTAAGCTGCTGGAATGGCCTGGTGGCCGTGGTCGAGAAGTACGTCCACAAGGGTTCGCTTTTGCAGGTGACGGGTGAGTGGCTGCGCCCGCGCGCCTGGGTTGACCAGAGCGGTAATCCGCAGGTCAGCCTGGACATGAGCGCCTCCCGCCTGGTCCTGTTGGACCGCGCCAATGGGGACGAACCGGTTGAGGAGGAGATGCCTTTCTGACACATCCTCGCACGACATCCAGAGCGGCGCTTCGGTGCCGCTCTTTTTTTGCGTGGACACACTGTCACGCGCCTGAGGGTATCGACGTTGTGCGCGTGTCGGGCGTGCCTTGCAGCACGCCCAGTCACCGCCTCACGGCGGTGACCTACGCCCCCGGACAGCGCCATCAGCCGTGTAAGACAGGTGTGTCTTACGGGGCATGGGCGCGGACTGGCTGTCCGGGAGCGTAGCGAGCTAAAAGCTCGCACCTCATGCGCCGGTGAGGCTGGCGTGCCCCGCTCACGCGAGGCACCCCTGCGCGGGATAGAGCACCCGCGCAGCGTCTCAGCCTGGGTTCCCAGGCTGAGATGTCGCACCCCACAGCGTGCCCACCGGCAGCACTGTTTTTCTGGGTGCGACGGTCGCGGAAACGCGACCAACTCACAACGCATAGTGTGTGAGCCAGTACAATACGTGTTGCTTCGGAATTTTGCCCCGCGATTTGGGAGAATTCCATACTCAAAACGGTAATTCTCCGCATCTGATAGCACCCCGATTTGAGACAATGAGGAAGTCCAATGTAACTGAAAGGGCTTCTCATGCGAGCAACCAAAACCGTTCGACGCAGCGTTGCGATGACACCTCAATTGCGCGCACGACTTCAACAACTAATCGACCAACAGGACAAAGAGATCACCGAAGCCGAGATCATTCGCCAGGCCATCCGGGAGTACCTGGACCGGCAGGAAGATATCACCGGCAGTAAGGTACATTTCCACAAGGTGTTTCGCGATCGGATTGATGAACTGCAAGATGACCTGGAATTCCACCTGCATGTGATCATCGCTCTGGTTGCCCACGGACTGGCGGTTATGCTGCCCGTATTTACCGAACAGTCCATCACAGCCGTGGAGTTGATTCAAGCTGCGATTGTCTCAGCTGCGCAAGACACGCAGGCTGTCAAAAGACAAATCGATACGGTGCGTGAACAGTGAGTAAAGCGATCATCGTTCCCGATCTGAAGTACAAGTCGCCCAGGCGACGGGGACGCGGCAGCGGACCCAAAGGATTTCGTTCGGCTCTCAAATATTTCCAGTACCGCGAAGATCACAATACCAAAGCCAGCGCAAGTAAGCTGCGGGATCGCTGGCAGGACCGGGGATTGGGCGCACACTACCGCGAAATTGATGCCAACTGCCAGCGTCTCAAGAGCCAGCATGTACTGGCGTGGACCTGGGTGATTTCGCCTGCACCTGACCTTATGGCGCTGGTTCCCGAAGATCAGCGACGAACCCTGGTGATGGACGTGACCGAACGCATCGTTGAAGCCTACTACGATGCGCGTGGTTTCCAAATTCCGTGCTACAGCTACGTGCTCCATGATCGGCAGACCAAGGAAGGCGAGCAGCAGCTTCATACCCATGTCATTCTGCCGGGATTGGCTCCGACCGTTGGGGGATGGGAACCCATGTACATCAACAAACGCCAGGGCCACGACGAGTTGTTCAACGATATTGCGCGTGAGGAATTCGAACAGGCGTTGGACCGGACGATTGGCTTGGAATGGCGTCGGCTGCGCGAAGAACCGGAAGTCACGCACGACATTCCAACGGATTCGGAAGACCTGGACGTGTGGTTTCCACGCTAAACGAAAGGAAGACATTGTGTTTCGAGCCGGAGAATTGTCGTATGTGGGTGGCTTGGCTCTGCTGGGGATCATGCTGATTATAACCACCGTACTGGGTTGGTTGGGACTAACCTTTGGTGAAGCGTTGTACGTTTCCACATTAGGTTTGGTCGGAGTGAGTTATGGTGTGACCGAATGGCGCTTGCGGCGGGAGAAGTAACTTATGTTCTACTGGGTGTTCACCGAAGGACGTGCGGCGCTGGGTGCGTGTCTTGCACCGTTATTGTGCCTGATCCCTTTGACTCCAATTCTCACAGCGGCCCTGATGGGTGCATCGATTCGCCGCACCGACGAGGAAAAACAAAACACGGTGCGGGATCATGTCTTGCGACTGCTGGCACACCTCATGGTCTCTTTGGGAGTCTTGGCACTCTATCTCACGCTGATGGGCGATTTTGCCATCAAGTACACAAGAATACCGCAGATTGATCAGGGCTTTATCACTACGGTCACCGGAGGACCACCCACCGTTCACCGCGCTCGGCTGTTCATGGCCGGATTGATGGCATGTATGGTGTTGTGTATGGCAAATGTTGTCTTGCATGATGGGTTGCGCCAGGGTGGTTGGCTGCGTGAGCGCGTAGATCGGCAACGCCGCCCGGCAGTGCGGCGTGGATCGCTCGGTTCATCTCACTTCTGCACCATGCGTGAATACCGACGCTACCGCCGCCAGGACCGGGAAGGGGTGAGCTTCCTGGGCGCGTTTTGGGGCGAGAACAAGTGGCGGCTGGATTACGGAGCAGGTACGTTCCATCTGAGCGGCGAAGACGCGGCGCGCGGCATCCTGACCTTGGGCGGTGCGGGGTCCGGTAAGACGCAAGGTGTGATCTTACCGGTCATTGGCGACCGAATGCTGGCCGGGCACAGCCTGGTGGTGGCTGACCCGCAGGGTGAAATCAAAGACCATGTCATCCGCTTCGCACAGGTGACCGGTCACCTGGTTGCGGTGCATGACCCGACCAGCAGCGCCGGACCGCGTTACAACCTGGCAGCCGACATCACGAGCGTGTCCGATGCGCGTGCGATTGCTGATGTGTTGGTCCCCAGCGCGCAAGGCGACAACCGCTTCTGGACCGACAGTGCTGCCGCACTGCTGGCCGCGTGCCTGATTCGTTTCGACACGCTCGGTGACATCTACAACGCGCTCAACGATCTGAAAGCACTGGCCGATACGTTGGCAGGGGGCAAAGATGATGCATCCCTGCTGGCGAATGCTTTCATTGCCAGTGCCCGCTCGGATGGTAAGGTCGCGGCCAACGTGGTCGCAACGCTCGCCACGGCGCTGACCGGTTGGGCGTCGGCTGATGTGCGTGCCAACACCAGCGCGTCGGACTTCGGGGTGGAGATGATCGTCTCACAACCTACCGTGGTTGTGTTGACCTGTCCGGGCCGGATGCGTGCGGTCTATGCCTCGTATCTCGGCGCGACGCTGCGCAAGCTGATGCTCGACCTGGACACCATCGGTGAGTTGAACGGCGGGCCGCTGCCCGTGCCGGTTGGTGTGGTGCTGGATGAGTTCCCGACCCTGGGCAAACTCGACAGCCTGGTAGCTGACGTGAACCTGGTGCGTAAACGGCGGATTTCTATCCTGATTGGCGCGCAGACCAAAGGGCAGTTCCACCTGATCTACGGCCAGGAAGGCACCCAGGCGCTGCTCACCGGTCTGGCAACACAGATCGTGTTTGGCGGCTGCGATGCTGAAACGGCGGAATACTACTCGAAGGCGTCCGGAATCGCCACCGCAGACGCAAATAAGGACGACCTCAACAGCCACCTGCGCCAGCGTCCTCTGCTGACGGTGGATGAGGTCATCACGCCACAGTCGGGCAACTGCACCATTTTTGCGCGGTATGTCGAGCCGAATTTCGCCACCCAGGTGATCCTGACCGCGCGGCTGACGCGCCTCTACGAGCGCCGCGACTGGCGGGAGCGGTTCCACATCACGCGCAGCGGTGAACCGCTCCTGCTGGAGCGGGGTATCGCCCTCGATTTGAAACCAGTCAATTCGCCGGAACCAGCATCAGCACCGGTCGCCAAAGCTGGTACTGACCGCGAAATGCTGGAACGCGCGCATCATCGCGTGATGGCAAAACTGGAACAGAAAACACCGGGCAAAGCAACGCCGTTCACCGACCTCATGCGGATGCGGCAGGCGCGTCAGGCCCGGTTAGCAGAGATGGAGCGTGACTGATGGCACTGACGAAGAACAAGATAGTGAGCGAGATTGGCCACCGCACCCGGCTGCGCAACCATGACGTCCAGCGGATGCTGGAAGCGTTAATCGAGGTATGGACTGAAGAACTGACCTCCGGCGGGCGTATCGAGCTTGAGAATTTCCTGGTACTGGAAGTGCGGCGTATTGACCGAGGGGAGCAGCGCGGAATGCTCGTCACCGGTCAGTCGCGCCAGGTGATCCGCCGGTTGGTCGTTCGACCCAGCAAAAAACTGAAAGCACGGATCAACCATTGATTCGATGGCACTGAACGAGATTCATGCTTGATTTTACAGAACTTTTGTGCTAATCTTCGCCAAGAACAGCTCGCGATAAGTATCTATCGTAGGTTATTTGAACATTCGAAAAAGCGATGAGGAGACAAAAATGATCAATCAGTTAGAAGAAGTGCTGGCGTTGGATGAAGCGTATTTGACTCGTGCGATTGCCCAAGAGGTCTTCGGCATGGATAAGCTGGCACCAGACAGCGTCAATGCGGATGGCGTCGTGATAAACTGGATCTCAGATGAGCAAGAACTCGCTGTTGAGACCGGTCAATTTACCCGGTCGATGGATGTTGCGCTGAGTTTGCTCCGGTCGATTGGGGATCAACTGAGCCAGGAGCAGCGCCTGCGGTTGACACACGCTTCGGCTGCCTGCCTGGGGCAAATACTGACGGTGTCGGATGATGAGGCCGATGGAATGCTATTCGAGGTTGTTTCTTCGCTTAGGCCGCTTCAGATTGCGCAGGCGTTTTTGGCGGCGTGGCGACATGAAGTTGAGCATTTTGGGGCGTTGCGCGCTCTCAGCGAAGATTTCCTGATGGATTAGCAGGAACCAGATTCGCTTGCAGCTTATTCGAACAATCCGTCATCATTCAATTCGACAGAGGGCACTGCATCAGTCCCTCTGTTTTTAGATCAGGCGAATCCAGTAAAGGCCGCGTTTGTCCGCGTCTTCACGCAGCTCAAAATCAGATGGGTAGTCTTCCAGGAATTTGAGCAGACTCTTGTATTTCTTGCCGGGCTGCCCCAAATGTTTCGGCTTGAGTCTGTAGAAGGTTTCGTAGAGATGTTGCATGACACGGCTGATGTTCACCCATTCTTCGTCTCGTTCTCGGATAAAGTTGCGCGCCGCCTGCAGGACATCTTCCGTGCTGTAGTCCTTCACTGCTTGTGCTGCGATCTCGCGCTTGCGCTGAGTTGCCCGTGAGTGTGAGCGTTTGTTTTTTCGCTTCGGTTTTTTGGCGGTCTCGGGTGACGCGATGAGTTCGTAGTCAGCGCCGTAGTCTCGTATAATACGCTCACGCAGCGCCTCAAGTTGATCCGGCGGAGTTATGAAGGCTGTAGTTGAATAATCCCAATCTCGTGCTCGAATGAGATCGCGTTCGAGCTTCGCAAAACAATCGTCACACAGGCCCAAATCATTCACCGGGAACGGGAGATCGCAACCGGCACAGATGGTGTCGATCAGTACATCGTCATCGTGTTCGTTCTTTTGTTCATCCATAGCAATCTCAATCCCATTGGCGGATTGCTCTTAATCATAGCAGGTTTTCTACAGTAACGGCGGGGCTTTGGGTGATACGCAACCACTATCAATGATGGCGCAACTGGCTGGCGACCTGTGTCGTACAGTAGTTTGGGATAGTAAGAAAGATCGGATCAAAGCCGCCTTGGAGGGAAACACATGAAAGCTGTTATCTACACCGAATATGGACCACCGGAAGTTTTGCACCTCACCGAAGTCGAAAAGCCCACACCCAAAGACAACGAAATCCTGATCAAAGTCTACGCGCGCTCGGTCGGATACGGCGACCTGGTCGCGCGCAATTTTCGCAGCATTACCCCGCGCGAATTCAATATGCCGAGTCTGCTCTGGGTCCCGACCAAACTGGTTTTCGGACTGCGCAAGCCGCGCATTCGCATTCTCGGTTCTGAGTTGGCCGGGGAAGTTGAAGCGGTCGGCAAGGATGTCACGCGCTTCAAGGTGGGCGATCAGGTCTACGGCTATCCGGGGCAGAACTTCGGCGCGAATGCCGAATATATCTGTATGCGCGAAAATGGATCGGTGACGCACAAACCCGCTAATATGAGCTATGAAGAAGCCGCCACCGTGCCGTATGGGGCGATGATGGCGCTGAACCTGCTCAAAAAAGCGAACATCCGGCCCGGCCAAAAGGTGCTGATCAACGGCGCGTCGGGGTCCATCGGGTCGTATGCATTGCAGCTTGCCAAACACGATGGTGCAGAAGTCACCGGGGTCTGTGGCACAGCGCGCGTAGAGATGGTGAAAAGGCTGGGGGCCGATCATGTCATCGACTACACGTGCGAGGATTTCACCCAGAACGGCCAGCAGTACGACGTGATTTTTGACGTGCTGGGCAAGAGTACGTTTCCGCGCGCCAAAAAGTCGCTTACCCCAAATGGTCTCCTTCTATATACCAGCTTCAAACTGCCGCACCTGCTGCACATGCTGCGCACGGCGCGATCCGGCGGCCAAAAAGTGGTCTGCGCGTTCTCTGGCGAGGGATATGCATACCTGGATACGATCCGCGAACTGGTCGAGGCGGGCGCGATCACAACAGTGGTGGATCGCACGTTTCCGCTAGACCAGGCCGCCGAAGCGCACCGCTACGCCGAATCCGGGCAGCGCACCGGCCATGTTGTGATCACATCGGGCGCACAGTAAATGGGAACAGCCATAAATAAGGACAGATTTCTAACTCCCCGGTGGAACAACATACTCGCGCTGGTGTTGGGTGTGCTGCTCCTGGTCTTCGTGATCGTCATGTTGTCCACATCCGTTTTGCCGATTCGCGCCGGCTTTATCGTGTTTGCGATTCTGGGGGCGGTGTATTGAGTGGTGGTCGAGCAGCATGCGGTCATGCGGTTCGCATGGCTCCGGCAGCAGGCAGGGCAGGATAAGCGGGTAGAACAGACCGCTATCGAGATCATCATTTTTACCGTGTATAACCTGGTTTATTGGGTCCCGTTGGCGCTGCCTATCATCGGGACCATCGACTACCGCACGGGCGTGATCGCGTTTGCTATCGTAATCGCGATCCGGGGCGCGCTGAACGGATACCGGGTGAATGTGCTCCCGGTGGAACAGGGCCAGCGTTTCCCCTTGCGCGCGCCATGAGCGCCCATAAGCATAAGGAGCAATCAGAACCATGAAAGCGGTTGTCTACGAACGATACGGTTCACCGGATGTACTGCATCTGGCCGAGATAAAAAACCCCACGCCGAAGGATAACGAGGTCCTGATTCGCGTTCATACGACCACCGTTACTACCGGCGATTGTAATATGCGCGGATTCGTCTTTGTGCCGCCAGGGTTCAAATCTATATCGCGCTTGATGTTCGGTCTACGTAGACCCAGGAAATCGGTCCTGGGAGTCGAACTGGCAGGCGAGATCGCAGCCGTTGGCAAAGCGGTGACCCGGTTCAAAGTTGGTGACCCGGTCTTTGGGATCGATGGTATACGGGTGGGCGCGTATGCCGAATACAAGGTGATGCCGGAAGGCGCTGGATTGGCGCTAAAACCCGCCAATCTGAGCTATGAAGAAGCCGCCGCCATCCCGAATGGGGCCTTGACCGCGCTGACCTTCCTCAGAAAGTTGGGCCATGTCCAGCAGGGTCAGACGGTGCTGATCATCGGTGCGTCGGGCAGTGTTGGCTCGGCGGCAGTCCAGATCGCCAAACACTTCGGGGCAGATGTCACCGGGGTGTGCAGCACGGCGAATGTTGAACTGGTCAAAGCGCTGGGCGCGGATCAGGTCATTGATTATACGCAGCAGGATTTCACGCAAAACGGCCAGACCTATGACGTCATTTTTGATACGGTCGGCAAAAGTTCATTTCCGGCCTGCAAAAACTCGCTGACTGCTACCGGACGCTATCTCGCCGGGGCGGGTGGTCCGGGTGTGTTTGGTCACATGCTGCGCACGTCATTGTTCGGCGGCCAGAAAGTGCTGGCCGGGGTTTCGTCCGAAAAACAGGAAGATTTGGCATTTGTCAAAGACCTGGTTGAAACAGGCGCAATACGACCGGTCATTGACCGCACTTATCCACTGGAGCAGATCGTCGAAGCACATCGCTATGTCGATACCGGGCGCAAAAAGGGAAACGTGGTTATCACAGTGCCGCAAAACGGAGAAGCACCATGAAAGCCGTTGTTTACGAACGATACGGTCCGCCCGAAGTGCTGCGCCTGGTCGAGATGGCGAAACCCACGCCGAAAGAAAATGAAGTCCTGATTCGCGTCCATGCGACGACCGTCACCAAAGGCGACGTGCGAATGCGCAGCTTCACGGTTCCGCGCGCGCAGTGGATACCCGCCCGGCTGTATTTGGGGATCAGGAAACCGCGCCGCCCGATTCTCGGTATGGAACTGGCCGGAGAAGTCGAGGCGGTCGGTCAGAACGTGACCCGCTTCAAGCCCGGCGACCCGATTTTTGCCTCGACCTTTGAAGTCGATTTTGGCGGCTATGCCGAGTACAAATGCTTGCCGGAAGACGGGCTGATCGCGATCAAGCCGGATCATGTGAGCTATGGCGAAGCGGCGGCGGCGGTCGGTGGGGGGATGACGGCTTTACGGTGCATGAAAAAAGCCGACATTCAGCCAGGCCAGACGGTGCTGATCTACGGCGCTTCAGGGGCGGTCGGCACGAATGCCGTGCAGCTTGCCCACCACTGGGGCGCAGTCGTAACCGGCGTATGCAGCACCGCGAATCTTGATCTGGTGCGCGGGCTGGGGGCCGATCATGTCATCGACTACACGCAGGAGGACTTTACCCAACACGGCGACACCTATGATATCATTTTTGACGCCGTAGCTAAATTTTCGCCTGCGCGCGCTAAAAAGGCGCTCAAACCGGCGGGTATCTACCTGAATGTCCACAAGGACTCACATGAGAGTGGCGGGCGGATCGTGCGCAATGAGGAACTGTTGGCGCTCAAAGACCTGCTGGAAGCCGGTACGCTCAAACCGGTCATTGACCGCACCTATCCGCTGGAACAGATCGTCGAGGCGCACCGGTATGTGGATCAGGGCCACAAGAAGGGCAACGTTGTCATCACGGTGGTACAGTAATGCAAAATCAAACTCGGGAGAAAAATCGTGAAAGCGGTTGTATGCACAAAATACGGGCCACCCGAAGTTCTTCAACTCAAAGAGGTTGAAAAGCCTACTCCCAAACATCATGAAGTATGCATCAAGATTCGCGCGACCGCAGTCACCGCCAGTGACTGTATTGTACGGGGTTTCAAACTGCCGATTTGGCACCCGATAGGACTGTTGATGGGACTTGTGGTTGGTTTTAGAGGACCAAGAAATTCCATCCTGGGCATGGTGCTGGCCGGAGAAATCGAAGCAGTTGGCAGGGATGTCACTCAGTTCAAGTCGGGCGATCAGGTGTTTGCATTCACCGGGACGCACTTTGGCTGTTATGCCGAGTACACATGCCTGCCGGAAGGACGTATGATGGTCTTTCCGGGAACCGTCCCCAGCGTGATAACAGCAAAACCGTCCACGATGACCTATGAAGAAGCTGCCGCTGTTGTCTATGGGGTTGCGATGGCGTCGCACTTTCTGAGAGGGGGTCATATCCAGCGTGGACAAAAGGTGCTGATCTATGGCGCTTCGGGGGCAATTGGAACTACTGCGGTGCAGATCGCCAAACACCACTATGGGGCGGAAGTGACCGGGGTATGCAGCACCGCGAATCTGGAATTCGTGACATCGCTGGGCGCTGATCATGTGCTTGATTACACCAGACAGGATTCGGTAGTCGAGGGAGCGCGTTACGACTTCGTCATGGACGCTGTTGGAAAGAAGAAAAGTTCCAAGTTAAAGCTGGCGTGCAAGAACGCACTCACGGCAAACGGGAAGTACATGTCGGTCGATAGCGGGAACCCCACGCCACGGCTTGAGGATTTGGTGCTGCTCAGGGAGTTGATTGAGGCTGGCAAGTTCAGAGCAGTCATCGATCGCTGTTATCCGCTGGAACAAATCGTCGAGGCGCACCGCTATGTGGATCAGGGCCACAAGAAGGGCAACGTTGTCATCACGGTGGCCTAAGTTTAGCAGAGCAATCGTCAATACGACAAGAATGCTCAATGCAGAACAAAAAAGGTTGGCGGAGAGGACCCCCGCCAACCTTTGCGCGTTCACAGGTCAATATCGAGGTGTGCAGTTTCTAGCGCCGGATTGGATACTTCATTCAGCCGGGGTTGCCACGCCTCAGCCGGATGTGTAACACTCCATTCACCGGCTTCCAGCTTTTCGAGTGCATCCTTCTCCATCACCTGCCACTCGCTGTCCATCCCCAGGTCACTTGCGACCGCCTCGGCGAACCCAGGGCCGGTGAGGTGGCTCAGTTCTTCCATGCCTGCCAGCGACATGAAGTCCTCGCGGAACTGCTGCGCCCTTTCTTCGGTCTGGAACTGCGCCACTTCGAGCCACTGGGCGCGCTCCGGTGATTCGGGGGACAGCGCTTCGGCCAGGTCGCTGAAGTCCATCACACACACGGCGGAATACCCCAACTGCGCGCCCTCCGGGTCACGCGCTGGTACGATGTCCAGCCGCCAGGTCGGCGCGATATCCTTCGGCTCGAAGTCCTCAAAGACAAAATCTTCCGCCTGGAGATAGGGCGAGTCGGGCAACACACTGGACGCGATGAGCGTTTCGCCTGCAAATCCAGGGGGCGCGGTGGGCAGCTTGTCGCGGATCGGCTCGGTGCCAGGAATGGCTTCTGTAACCATCCGCACGTGGTCGCGGTAGGCTTCCCACTCTTTGGAGGTCAACGCTTCCCATTCCGGCTCGTAACCACCATCATAGTCAGGCGGGTAATGCCCGTCGTGCTGTTCGAGCAAGTCGGTCAGGGCGGCATCGGCTTCAGCCAACGCGATACGTTCGTAGATCGCCGGGCTGTCGTGGAAGCCTGCCGGTGAGAACGCCGACTCGCGGTCTTCGGTAATCCGGTTGATCAGCGCCTGCTGCTGGTAGGCCAGCGCTTCATCGAGCGTGTCAAACTCGCCCATCGGCAGGTACCGGGCCGCCCACCGGTTATCTTCGTGGTTGGCATATACATCGACCACGCCGACGTTGTAACCGTCATCAACGCCCTGCGGCGTGGAAGACACCAATGCGGCATCGAAGTGATACCAGCAGGTTTCCAGCGATGGTTCAGGTTCAACCACACCCAGTGTTGGCAGCCTGTCCGGGAAAAACAGTCCGTTATCCCGTGCCGTGTTACGCGCGAGTTTCTGCGCTGTATCCAGGTCACCGTCTTCCATGTGCAGGTGCAGCGCGGGCAGCGGCCAGGGGGATGTGGTGGGATCGGTCACCGGCATGACCGGCAGCGAATCATGCATCACGATGTCTTCTTCGGTTTTCTGGGCACGGAAGTAACGCAGCTCGCGCGGCGCATCCTCCGGCAGCGGACTGTCTGATGGGCGGTCCACCACCGAGAAGAAGTGGACGGTGTCCGCCGCGTCGCGGTGGTGCGGCACGTAACGCCCCTGCGCATCGAAGGGCGTCATGTCATCGCCAAACGTGACCGGCAGCACCAGGGCGGCGGGTTGGGGTGTGGGGGGCTGGTCCCAGATGCTGAGATCCGGCCAGTCGGGATGGTTTTCCCATTCCGGTGTGAACTCGGTTTTGTTTACGGTCATTTCCTGTCCCTCCGATGCGAACAACGGCGTGCCGGGAGCCAGTTCACCGGCGCGGGTGGCTTCCAGCGTGGCCGCTTCGAGCAGCCTGCTAGTATCGCCTTCCACTTTGACATCCCACAGCCGCTGCTCGATGGGCGTCAGTTCAACGATGGGACCGCGCGCCACCGGTGCTACATCCAACCGCCCATCATCCAGCCGGATCAGGCTCAACGTGCCCCGGTCGAGGTCAGGCTCAAAGGGATACAGTCCAACCACGTACATCGCGCTGTCCGGCTCATACGGCATGGCCTCAACCAGCGTCATCGCAGGCTGCAGCCCCTCACGGCCTGACTCAAGCAGCGTTTTTTCAGCTTCATGCATGTGCTCCTCCGCCGACATGAAGGACGGATACTCGGCCAGCGTCAGGCGCTGCTCCCGCTCCAAACCGTGTTCACTGCGCGTGGTACGCACCAGGTCCACGCCAAACGGCTCACCACTCAGGGGGTGTGCAGGTGGGTCGAGTTCGACAGTATAGGCCGCTTCCGGCGTGCGGTAGACCAGGCCGTACCCTTCGTCCACCGCTACATCGCCGTTCGGAAATTCCTTGCGGTTGATGGTCTGTTCTTCCGTCATTCCACACGCTCCCCCACACTCAGTTTGAGCGGGAATACATGGCCGTTGACCGTGAATTGACCGGCTTCACGCGGAGTGAGGGGCAGCGACGACTGCCGGATGAAGCGCCGCAGCGCCGCCCCACGGTCACACCCCCATCGTGCGGCCAAGGTGCTCAGTGCGGCCTTGTCCTCTTCGCTTATCCGGAAGGTGAAGGACACGCTCAAATCGTTCATAGGTCAAGCTCCCATGTCTGGGTGGCGTATTCACCGATTCCCTGGGATGACTCGGGTTCGAGTGAGACACCGCGCTCATGCTGCCAGCCTTCGCGCTGGTCAGCCGCGATGGCCATGCCTTCCGCTGCTTCGAAGACACGCTCGATGTCTTCACTCCGCTCGGCGATGCCGATGAGGTGTTCGCTGGCTTCATACGCTCTGTCCCAATCCCCAACCATACACGGTGCAAGCTGGGCTTCATATACGCCGGAGTCAGGATCGTGTGTCAGCGACAGGATGCTGGCGACGCAGACTTCCCGGTCATCGGGATCGGGCTGGTAGACGCCAATCCAGTAAGCCGTGTTGGTGTCGGCATCGTAGAAG
Organism: Aggregatilinea sp.; assembly: GCF_036822615.1. Taxonomy (NCBI): domain Bacteria; kingdom Bacillati; phylum Chloroflexota; class Anaerolineae; order Aggregatilineales; family Aggregatilineaceae; genus Aggregatilinea; species Aggregatilinea sp. Next base: position 57,910 of record NZ_DAISHJ010000009.1, read on the forward strand.
GGCGGCATGTCCTGATCGGGGTCAAACCCGTCAGCGGAAAGACCGATCTCTTCCAGCGCCTGTGCTGCTGGATAGTGTTCCGGTTCTATCATCTCGACTGCCACACCGCCCAACTCGAAAGCCGTGCGGAGCAGGTCGTCATGAGCGTATTCCGGCGGGATGTCCGGTTCGGCATCCTGAGTCAAACCAAACTCACGCGCGAACAGTCCGTATTCACCGGGTGTCAGAGCGCGCCACTGCGGCGGCTCAAGCCTTTCACGTCCGGCGATTTTCGCGGCTGCGCGTTCAGCGAGGTCGGGCACGTCGTGCGCGCCCAAACCCTGGTCGTAGGCGTAGTTGTTGAGACGGTTGAACAGGTCTTCGGCCTGATCCAGTTCGTCAGGGCCAAAGGCCTGCACCCGCAAAAACGTACCGCCTAGATCACCCGATACCGTGTCAGCATAGAGGTCTACACAGCCGACCTCGTAGCCGGTCAGGTTTCCATCGGCATCGGCCTGTTCCAGCCCGACGAAACGCGCATCCAGCCAGGACCAGTTATCCGGCGGTCCGGGCGGTGGCTCAAAGCCAGGCAGGGACTGCTGATCCGGCGAAACCACAAATGGCTCAGGTTCATAGTCATACACTTCCGGCGGCGGCTCATCCATGAAGCGTAAATCATCCGGCGGCGGCTCGTAGTCATACTTGTCATCAGGCGGTGGCTCAGGCGGGAGAGTGTCCGGTTCGTAGGTCATTGGTTAGCTCCCGTCAACTCGTCGCGCCGTGCAGCGTAACCGGTTTGTGTTCCAGACCGCGTGTATAACCGCAGTCGGGATAGTTGGCACAGCCGGTGAATTTGCCATGTTTGCCTTTGCGCTCGACCAGGTCGCCACCGCAGGCAGGGCAGGTTTCACCGGTCACTATAGGTGACTGTTGCGGTGATTTGGTGGCTTGGGTGACCTCACCCGCTGCGTGTAACTGCGGGGTGAAGTCGGACCAGAACGCGCGTAGTATGTCCAGCCGCGCCGCCCGGCCACTCGCGACTGCATCCAGCTCATTTTCGAGATGTGCGGTGTATCCGGCGGCGAACAGGTCAGGGAAATGAACAGTCAGGAAGTCACACAGACTCACGCCGCTCTTGCTGGGCACCAGCCGCTTGCTCTTGACGGTTACATACCCACGCTGCTTGAGCGTCTGGACCATACTTGCATACGTGGACGGGCGACCAATACCCAGGCGTTCCAATTCGCGCACAAGTGACGCCTCGGTGAAACGCGGCGGCGCTTGGGTCTGGCGTTCGACAGGCAGCCACCCAATCAGGTGCAGCGCCGCACCTTCCGACAGCGGCGGCAGAATCGGGTTTTCTTCGGGTTCAGCATCGGGATCGGGGGGGTCCTGGTAGATCTTGAGGAACCCGTCGAACACCAGCATCCGGCCTTTGACCTGGAACGACAGCGGGTAGGGCAAGCCATGTGTTTTTCCTGCCAGCACCTCGGCCACTTGCACTGCGTAACGTGCTGAAGCCATCTGTGACGCAACAAAACGCCGCCAGATCAGGCCATACAGCTCTGCGCCATCGCCCTTGACGTCCTGGGGAAGGCGCGTCACATCGGTAGGCCGGATGGCCTCGTGAGCTTCCTGGGCATGTTTGCTCTTGGCCAGGTAGATTTGTGGCTCGTTGGGCACATAGTCCCCACCGTAGGTCAACGCGATCAAGCGGCGGGCGGCATCCTGCGCTTCTGGCGCGATATCGGCCCCATCCGTGCGGTGATACGTGATCTGACCTGCTTCGTAAAGCCTTTGAGCAACCTGCATGGTACGTTCCGGCGACAGTCCCAGCGCCTGGCTGGCTGCCTGCTGGAGTGTGCTGGTCGTGAACGGTGGAGCAGGGTGGCGTATCTGCTCGCCGTGCCGGATGCTGCCGATCCAGAGGGCAGCGTTTTTCAGGCCACTGGTGAGCGTATCGACCTGTTCGTGCGTGAGGCGTTCAACCCGCTGCCCCTTGACCGAATACAGCCGGGCGTTAAACTCTCCTTCACCTGCCGCCAGTTGTGCATCCAGGGTCCAATAGGTTTCTGGCGTGAAGGCGGCGATCTGCCGCTCGCGTTCGACCACCAGGCGCAAACATGCGCTTTGCACACGCCCGGCGGAGTAGCGCCCATCCAACGCCTGGCAGGCCAGCGGTGACACGAGGTAACCCACCAGCCGGTCGACAATACGGCGCGTCTGTTGGGCTTCGATCAGGTTCAGGTCGAGCGGGCGCGGGGATGCAATGGCGGCTTTGACCGCGCTTTCGATGATGGCGGTGAAGGCCACACGGTAGACGGGCTTGTCCGGCGGCAGGTCGGCCAACTGCAGGACGTGCCACGCGATAGCCTCTCCCTCGCGATCCAGGTCGGTGGCGACATAGACCGATTCCGCTTCTCGAATAGCTTTGAGCAGTCGCCGGACGGTGTTAGCCTGACGCGGTTGGACTTCGTACAACGGGCGGAAATCCTGATTGACTTCAATCCCCAGCTTGTCCTGGGGCAGGTCGCGGACGTGGCCGCGTGTGGCTTCCACCCGCCAGCCAGAACCAAGCATTTTGGCGATGCGAGCGCTTTTAGCAGTGCTCTCGACGATCAACAGCTTGTTAACCATGTGTTTCACTTCTCCGAATCGGATTGAGCAGGTCCACGAGTATCCGAAGCTGCTCGCGGGTCCGCTTGCGGTCGATCTGCGGCCAGGTAGGCCGCGAGTTCTTTCTCTCTGAGGACCAGCCACACGGGCCATTCCAGGAAGGCATGATACGCTTCCTCCTCCATGACCTTGAAGGGGCTGGTGCTGGGTTGTTTAGCCATAACTGCTCCATTACGTTGTACCGAAGCGCCCAATTTCGGACACAGGTGGACGATTTAGTAACCAGAAGATTCCCTCGTCTTGTATATCCAGGACATACTGGAAACGCGGCAGGGATGCGATGATGTCCAGGTGGTGTTTGTTGAGATGTTGAAAGGCTGCATCCTCACGGAAGACGTTCATGCCCTGGCGCTGCGAAAAGATGACGCGAATCGGGCAGTTCTCGAAGACCAGGCGGGCTTTGTTCTCAAGGAACACGCTCATCTGTTGATCCACCACGATCAGCTTGGCTCTTTTGGTGCGAAACGTCTTGGCAGCTTCAATCAGGAAGTCCAACAGCGACGGGTGGCGCATCAGGCGGTAGACCTCATCGACCGCGATGATACGCGGCAACTCATCGCGCAGGCAGTCGCGGCGGATGGCGGACAGCACCTGGGCATACGCCAGTGCGGTCATGACCGGGTCGCCTTCCAACTCGTGGAACGAGAACACACGCGGGCCAATCTGCTCTTTGCCACCACGTCCAAAATCCACCGTCGTGTGTCCGTTGAGGAACTTGGCCCAGGGACCGGAGCCGGTACACAACCCGGCGATCTCGTCGGCCAGGTCGCGCGCCACCTGCTGGATGTGCGGCTTGTCGCCCAACCCGGCCAGCACATCACAGACCGTCTCGCACAAGGGCGCGATGTCCGGCGTCACCGACTCCAGGTCACCGAACCCGCTGTAGAGGATTTCGAGCGCTTCACCCAGCAGGCCGCGCTCCAGGTTTTCACGCTGGCCGCTGGAAAGCTGGCGACCTAACACCGTCTCGTAAATGCGGATGGTGTGTGACTTCTGCTCGATGAGCGTTGGGAACATCACGTCCTGTGGATTGAGGCAGGTGTGCTGGGCGCTGAGCACGTACCAGGGCAGGTCGAAGGCCTGCACAATGTGGCGGCCATGTCCCATCGGTTCGAGCAGGTCGAATGGGATACCCGATTCGGCGTATTCGCGGGAAAGATAGCCATTGAGTAAGAACGTCTTGCCGAACCCGGTCGTGCCTACCCAGACCTCATGCGTGGCGCGTTTGTCACGCCACGAGTTGTGGAAGACCGGGTAGGACGCGCCAACCGCTTCGCCCCGTAGCACGCCATCCGTAGTCGAGAGCTTGCGATACCCGAGTGGAGCCAGCAAAAGCGCCAGCTCGCGCGACGTGACCGGCCAGGTGGTCGCCGGGATGTTGATAAGCTTGCTGGGAGTGTGAGAGAAAAAACTTACCGCCCGCGCCAGCAGTTCGCCCACTTCCTGCCGTAAAAAGAACCAGGGACGGGTCTCGTTGATGACCTCATGCACGCGGCGCTTGAGTGTGCCCAGGTCAGGCGCGAACACGGCGAAACTGATCTGCACCTGGTGCAGCGCGTCCCCGGCGTTGATTTCCTGCAAGGTGCGGCGGCAGTCGTTAATGCGCGTGACCGAGCGGCTGTCCTCGCCGCTCACACCGGACAGGTGGACCTGGTAGGCGGCGATGATGTTCTCCACCGCATCCACTGCCGCGTTACGTTCGAAGGTTTTGGGGATGTCCACCGCCAGCGCCAGCGGGATATTCAGGCGCAGCACACTGGCCAGCGGACGGAAGAAGTTCCATGACGCAGGCAGGAATTCGTAGCTGGTCAGCACCGCCAGCAGCGGACGCCCACCGGGACGACCGACCGGAGCCAGGTGCCAGAATGGGGATTCCCGCAGTTCGTAACGTCCCTCAAAGAGCGGCGGCAGTGGCGCTTCGAAGACCGGGGTGTCGAAGGCGGAGATCATGCCACCTGCCAGGGCGCGCGGCATTTCATCCGACCACAATGCCATGCCGCACAATGTGCGCTGGTAATCCGCTTCGGCTTCCAGCATCTCGTAATGGCGGCGGTATTCCATCAATAGCGCGGCGCGGCGGGGATCGTCCGTCTCACGGGCGGCGCGGCTGACCTGAGCGATCTTTTCATCCAGGCTGGCGGGTGTCTGCCAGCAGAAAAAACGCGCCGGACCGGGCAGCGTGCGCAGCCAGGTGGCGAAGCGCGCTTGCAATGTTTGCACGCCCTCTTCGGTCGCGTGCAGCATGATGTCAAACGGTTCAATCAGGAAGGTGCGAACCGGGATGTTCTTATCGGCCATTAGTGACTCCCTTCTAACGGCAGCGCCGCAGGTCTTTCGACAAATATCAGGCCGCTGTCGTGGTCGGCTTCATCGGCATGTGCGAAAGTGATCCATTCGGTCATATCGGCCTCGACTTCGCCTTCCGGCGGCGCGAAAACGGCCTCAGAGTCAAGAGTAACCAGGCCGGTCGGCATATCAAGCGCTGTCCCCAGGCGACCGCCGATGCTTCTAGGCTTACGTTCGGCGGCGAGCATCAGGCTGCCGCGCACGCGGTAGAGCAGGCGCTGCCACAAAGGGAGTCCGCCGCGCGGGCCGGTTAAGACCAGCGCCAGGATAAAGGTGATCACGGCCAGCAGGAATGCCACGTTGCCCAACGCGAAGCGGGCGAGGATGAGTGTCATGCCTCCGCTGACGCCGCCTAGCAGCAGGCGTTTGAACGGAATCCCGGCGAACCCCTTTTCGTCTCTGCGCAGCACGTGTGATTTGATGTCGGCAGCCATACATGGTCCTCTGCCGGTGCGCAAAGGCAGCCCAGTGCGGCTGCCCTTGCGGCGGCGGGTGATGAACGGACGGGACTAGGTGAACGAGATGAGGCTGGCGACGGTGGACGCGGCAATGACGAACAAGAGGCCCATCACCACCTGGTTGGCAGCGCGGGGGTTATCCTGTTTCCACTGCCCGATGATTGGAAAAGACGACCCCATGTACATAATTCCAAGCGCGATGAACCCGAGGAAGGCAGCCATCGGGGCCACCAACTGTGCGACGGCTTGCGCTTCGGCAAACCACTGCTCGATCGTTTGAGACAAAGACACGGTAAAAACCCTCCACATGTGGATTAGACGATGATGTCAGGGCAGGGTGGGAGTCGCGGTCTGTGACGCGCTTCTCCTTCTGAGTAGTGAGGTCGTGTTGCGACTGCGCCACCCCGCTCCATCTGACATTCTCAGGATATCAAAGTGGAGAGGGCGATCTTGCGGAGGATTACCATTTTGGGTACGGAAATTTGCCGGATTTGGGTGTCAAAATTCCGAACTCGGTTGTGGACACAAAGAACGCAGCCGGTTCGGAGACGGGCTGCATTGAGAGGAAATCGGGAAAATGGGCCTTTTACTCTACCTGTACGGCATACTGGTACACGACCAATGCAGCGTCAGTTCCACCGCCTGACCGGGCAGCAAGGCGAATTTCGGTGGACAGTTGAGCTTACACCCAGACAGATCCAGACATACAGGTGGGATCAGGTATCGTCACGCGGCGTTTCTTGAAGTTCGTTTCCGTATCACATGCTGCGTTTGTGCTCGGCCAGGACTTCATCAATGGCGCGCCGAGAGATGCCAGCGAGTACCGGGTTGGTGGTCTGGTAGTAGGGGAGAGCGATCAATCCGACGGACAATGCCCAGCCGCGACCGCGCGCCCACGTCGCCTCATCGACCCGCAGCGTCACCCGAAATACGTCCCGGGTTTCGGCGGAAAAAAGATTCCACGCGACCTGCAGGTCGCACGCCGGATCACCCACACCGAGACCTCCGAAGTCGATGACCGCGCTGAGCCGTCCTTGTTGGACCAGCAAGTTCCCGGATTGCAGGTCTCCATGGATCCAAACGAGCGGGCGGCTCCAGGCGGGTGACCGGAGGGCCGCTTCCCATACCGCGGTCGCCGCGTCGGTATCGAGTATGCCGTTCAGGGCTGCAATCGCGGCACGGGTACGGGAGTCTCGCATGGCGAGCGGCTCGCCGCGGTCAAAGTTGTGCGGCCCAGGCGGCGGCCCACCGGTGGCGTCGATCCGCTGCAAGGCAACGATGAACTGCGCCAGGTCGGTTGCCGCCTGACGGGGTTCAGCGAGGCGCTCGATGGTCACGTTCTCGCCTTCGAGCCACCGGCAGATGGACCACGGCCAGGGGTAGCCCTCGCCGGGAGTCCCCTTCGCGAGTGGGACAGGAACAGCCAGCGGTAGGAACGGGGCTAGTTTCGGCAGCCACCGCTGCTCCTTTTCCACCGGATCGATGGCTCCGGGGTGGCGGGGTAGTCGCACGGCCATGTCGTCGCCGAGGCGATAGAGGGCGTTGTCCGTCCCGGCGGATGGCACGGGCTCGAGGGAGAGTTCTGCCCACTGCGGGAATTGCGCCACGAGAAGCCGGCGCACGAGGGATGAAGCGATGTCTATCTCATCGACATGCATTTTCCCGGCGGGCATGAGAATCTCCTAAAACTGACATGAATCTGCGATGTAAGCCGGACGACGTGTCCACCTGCAACGACCTATCGCTGGCGAGCCGAGTCTGCCCATACATTCGGGCACAAGTCTCTTGTGCCAGGGTCGAGAGCCGCCGAACGGCCCTATCCGTCCCGCTGTCGTTACGCTGCCATAATGCCTTAGTTTCAACCGGGCGTCAATTGTATGGCATACTGGGAAGCTCCTACGATCAGTTTGGCATACGGCTCGCCCGCCCACGCCCAATGCAGCGTCAGGTCCACTGCCTGGCCCGGCAGCAGCATGAACGGCCCCAGCCCTTCGGCGGGCATCCAGGGACCGGGTGGTCGCGGGGCGTAACCAAAGGTAATGGCGATGTTTTCCGGTCGGATGTCTGCTGGCTCGGATTGACCGTTGTAGGCCCGCAATTGCACGGTGATTCTTTGGTCTACAGTGACGACCGAGATCACGTCCACGTGCAACAAGTCTCGCGCCGGGAGCGGCGTCGCGGTCGGCGCTGGCGGGGCGGGTGTCACATCGACTACCGGCAAATCCAACAGATCGGCCACCAATACATCATCCCGCGAAAGCTCCTGTTCGGGCGGGTAAGTAGCGAGCACCAGCAGGCGCGATGCAGTTGGCGCGCCGCGCTCGTCCCGCTCGCCTATCAGGACCAGCACCAATCCCGGCTCAATCTGCCGGAAGGCACTGGTATCACTGCGGCTGACCTGGGTTTTGCTGGCGAAGTCAAACTGCTGCACCGCTCCCGTGTTGAGCCGGATGCTAAACGTCGCGCCCGGTCCCAGCGATTCAAAAAGGGCTTCGTTCTGCGGAGACCACGGTACGCCAATCACCGGGCGCACACTCAGCGCCTGGATAAACGACGCGGTGTCGGGGTTGGGATCATACAACCACTCGGACAACTCAACTTTTCTTCGCTGCACGACAAACACACGCGGCTGAGTTTGCCCGGCAGGCAGGATTTGCAGGTTGACCGGGTAAGCGGGGGCGCGGTCGCGTACACCATCCCGGATGATGACATCCTGCTCTTCGAGCGCGATGGGCGTCGGTGAAGGCGTGTAACGTAGGGTCGGCGTGGCATAGGGTGAATCATCGCCCGCTTCCCCAGTTGGTTTGGAGTCATCTCCACCCAACCGCGAGAGCAGGAAAAACACGAAAAAGATCAGAAACAAGCCTGCGCCGCTGAAGATCAGGAGCGCCTGAGTCCGTTTGGGCGCAGGCGGCGTATACTCCGCTTCAGGTGTGACATGCACTTCGCCAAGCCGCGCCGCGTTTTGAATACGGATGGGCGTCCTGGCCCAGCGCGCACCAATCGGCACCAGCGCCCCGTCTGCATAACGCTGGATGAGGGCGGTCACGATCTGCTGTTCCAGGGCATCCGAACCGGACGCCCCGTTGATACGCACCTCGCGTTGGTAGAGCATCTGGTAACGGTGCTGGCGGTCGGTGGGTACAAGTTCCCACAACGCCCGCAGCTCGTCCAGACTCAGGGCGCGCAGCTCCTCAATGGTATGGTACTGGAGTTGTTCGATCATTCTTCACCTCGTTGGGCCGTTGCGCTCTGGCTGCCAGCCAAGGCTTCCTGGGAGTGCATGGCCGCATCCAGACTATTACGCTCCGGTGCGCTGACGTTGACCTGCACCTGCGGCGTGACATTGATATTCGGTATAACCGCCGTACCCCGCGCGGTGATGGCGTTTGGCAGCATCACAGCGGCGCGTTGAAGGGCACTCACGGCTTGCTGAGCACCTTCCCAGCCGGTGTTGAGAGTGCCGCGCGCCTGCTCAACCAATGTGGCCTGCGTTTGCGGCGTAAGCTGCCCGGTAGGGGAGTTCTTGACTTCAGAGATCACGGTTTGAGCCTGCTGGCCCGTCAGTCCCAGGCGCAGTGCCATGTCTCCAAACAGCCCCAACCGCGACACATCCCCCTGGATTGGCGCACGGTCACCGGCCTGGGGTGTAACGCCCATCGCCCGCGCGACACCTTGCGCGATGGTGAAGTGATCTGCGCCACCGGCCATTGGTTGACCATCGAGGGTACGCTGGACGCGCATCTGGGAAATGAAATCACCCATGATACCGGCGATATTGGCTGCACCCTCAACCCGCATCAGGCCCAGGACCGGCTGGGTCTGACCGGTTTGCAGGGTTGCACCCAGAGTGGCAATGCGGTCTTCGACCTCTTCGCCGTGCATATCCGAAGCATAGGCGGTACGCTCTGCATCCACTTTTGACTGGCCTGCCTGCGCCCGGACGTCCGCACCCACTGCGCCGACGCGCTCTTCGATCTCTTCTCCCTGTGCATCTGTCGCGCGTTGCACACGATCCACTGCCGCGTGGGTTTGTCCCGCGTGCGAGCGGACGGATGCGCCAACGTCACTGACACGCTCCTCAATTTCCTCACCAGGATCACCGGTAGATGAGACAGGAGGCTGGATCACGGCGGGCAGGGGTAACTCGTCGGGTATGGGCGTAAATGTACCCATACGACGCGACCTGGACGGTCGTTCAGGCGTAACGTTATCCCCATCTTCCCGGTCTACCGGTTCAGCAGGCAGGCTGACGCTGCGCTTGGGCTTGGGCGGCTGACTGCGGTCGCTGAGCATCAACGCCCCCAAAACCGGCCCGGCAACACCGCCCACCAGCGGGATACTCTGACCCACCTGGCGCAGCACAGAACCTTCGGTGAATTCGTCGGCCATCTGACCGATCGGCGTATTGCGCGTGCCGGGGAGGTAAGCCAGCGTTCGAGCCGCAGACTGCAAACGCCGCGAGCCGCCCAACATCACACCGGCAGTCTGAGACACTGTCGCACCCTGCTGCATGGCAGAGACTCCGGCCAGCGCGCTGCTGCCGACATTGGTCACAAGTGCGGCTCCACCGGCAGCGGCAGCAACACCGGCTCCGGCCAATCCCAGGCCCACCGCGCCCGGTGCGACCATCACACCGCCGGTGGCTTGCCCAATGGCTCCAAACAGCCGGTTGAAGCTGTTCCATACCGCCTTGATGCCGCTCCACAGCAGCACCAGGATAAAGATGGTGCAGAGCAGGGAGACACCCAACACGACCAATGCGTTTTGGGTGGCAGCAGCGCCGAGCAGGAATGAGATGATGAGCGACTGCATCAGGGCGATCACCACCGTCTGCACGATGAGTTCAATCCACATATCTAGAATCGAGCGGGCGATCACTTCGGTCTTTTTGAAAAAGGCGAACAGAATGGCGACGCTGAAACTGACAAACGTGAGTCCTTGCGCTATCGTCAGCAGCAGGAAGATGAGCTGCTCGACCACGCCGAAGATGACCATCGGCCAGGCGGAGAAAATGCGAAATTGCGCCGCGCCCGCTTTGTCGATGGAGGCTTTGCGCTCCTCTTCGTTGAGCGGGTCACCAAAGAACTGTGAGCTGTTACCCACGTAGAAGTACGAGTCCTCGTAGAACTGCCAGTGGGTAGGCAGGGCGGGATCGTACAATGCGCCGCGCGGCTGGAAACAGGCAGTCAGGGTTGGGGGCGGGTAGCCCATCACGTCCTGACCATCGGCCAGCAGGTAGGCCAGGGCAATATCCAGACCGTCCACGTCGTTACTGAATCCGGTCGCGCCGGGCAGATACGGTCCCAGCGCATCACACGCTTCCAGTGGTGGCAGGTCACTGCTGGTCACGGCTCCGAGGGAACTGAAGGGACTGCCCGCGCTCTGCATACTGTCCAGCGCGACGGTATAGAACCCGGTACTCAGATCGCGGCGGAAGTCGTTCATGCCCTGGTACAGCAGCGGGCCAAGTTGGAAAAACACGATCCCGGCCAGGTACCAGCCAATCGCGCCGCGTGGACTGACCACGTCCAGTTTCACAAAGGCCGCCAGCAGGTAGGTGATACCCAACACCATGAGGGCGATTACGAAGGCGAGGCTGGCCGTGACGCGCATCTGATTGTTGGTCTGTGTGATGAGTGGCGCGAAGGCGTTCTCGACCAGCCAGATGTTTGCCAACTCAATCGCGTGGCCCATCATGAACAACCCTTTTTGCAGCGTCCAACCCGCCAGCGCCAGCAGGCGCAGCAGGTCATACCACAGTTTGTCGATCTGGACTTGCAGTCCATCCAGTACATCATCAACCCAGGGCATAATCTCTCCTATGGCTCAGCGATGTCGCCGGTACAGATGGTGTTGACTTCGTTGATCCACGACACGATGTTCTGGCCCGGTACGATGGTCGGTATTCCGCCATCGCGCGAGGTGACGTCGAGCACATACGAGACGCGTCGCGCCGTGCCGCGTGGGCCATAGGCCGCCAGCGTGAAGGTTTTGGTTTCCCCTGGCTGCACATCGGTCAGTTCGTAGTTGGGTGTGAATCCAGCTTCCTCCGCCGCCGCGAGGCTCGCGCCCCAGACGCCCTCGGTTTCCATGCCGCCGGGCAGTGTGATGGTGCTGACGTACATCTGGCCTGCCGGGAAAATGTCATATTCCACCGAGCCAACGTTTTTGACCTCAAACTCCCAGATGAAGATCGACTGTGGTTGACCCTGACCGTCCGGTTCTGCGGCGGGCCGGTCGCTGATGCTCGTCACGCGGAACATGAGTTGCAGACCGGAAGGCTGCGCCGGGGTGTAGATCGCGTCGCCTACGAAGTAGTCATTGGTGCGCACGTACTCGGTTGGTGTCGGCCAGGGTGTATAGGTGGGACGCGGCGTGGGTGTCATGCTGCCCGGCGCACCACCCGGCGGCGGGTTGAGCGGATTCGGATAGATATAGTACGTCACCCGCGTGACCCCGTAGCTGCGGCTCGACCCGGCCACGCCGCTCGCATAAATACTGACCGAAGCGTAATACACGCTGGTCGGGATGGTGATGGCATACAGGTTGGTCCGGGTCGGACCGGGGATGGTATCGACTGCGATGTACCCGTTGCTGCCGGGCCAGTAGTACGGGTAGGTCATCATGCTGCCCGAAAAGGACAGGTAGACTGTGCCCGCATTCTGGCCGGTCCACTGAGCGTAGATCGTGTTGAAGTTGGGCGCAACCTGGTACCAGCTCAGATTGGAGGCGAAATACGGCGGCCACAGCGGCTGGCTGGTCGCGGGCTGGGTATGTGTTGGGCGCGGTGTGCTGGACGGGCACACATACTGCGGCAGACCGGTGATCTGCAGGTTGTTCACCGTGCCCGCGCAGGCAATGGCGGCTGCCAGCAGCAGCGACAGCGCGATGATCCAATGGATACGTCGTTTGTTTCTCATAATTGTCCTCTAGGGTATAAGGCCAGGCTGGTTGCCTGCGGGCAGGAGCAGGGTGAAAGTCGAATCGCTGCCGCCCCATCGGCGTGAAACATCCCACGACTGGCCGAAGTAGGGCACGACCAGGCTGACCTGCGCGTTGGTCCGCAGCTGGATGCGCGCATAACCCGACTCGTCGGTGAGGGCTTGTGCCAGCGCGCGATTGGTGGCTACATCCACCAGCCGGATGGGAATACCGCGCACGCCTTCTGCCGGGTCTACCGAACGGTTGGCGTTTTCGTCGTAGGCGATGAGTACCGCGACAGTCACCAGTTCCGGCGGCGCGTCGGTGGCAGTCGGCTGGATAGCCGGAGGCCCCTGGATGAGTTCCACCCGGCGGGCGGGATGTGGCTCTGGTGATGGCGTGAGCGATGCAGCAGGCGTGATCACTGCGGAAGGGCTGCTGTGATACGTCAGGATTGCATCCAGGGCAAGCATGGTGTTGGAACTGGCCGGATTACGTTCGCTCGTATTGCGCACGAGCAGCGTGTGTGTGCCTGCCGCGACGGGAAACGTATCGGTGCAGGTGAAGTGCGCTTCGGGATAGTAGGCATCCACCGAGCCTACCACGCGACCGTCCACTACAATCTCCCAGATACCGCCGTTCCAGAAGGCGACGTAACACACCCGCACACCTTCACCTTCGAAGTCCAGATGTACGGCGGCGTCCGGGTCTACACTGTAGTGGTATTCATTCTGACCGGCAGACCAGGACCACATGTCGATCCATTCCCCACTCACATAATCCAGGTTGGGATGGTCGGACTCCATGCGCACCCACTCGGCGAGCGGCATCGCGTCGGATGTCGCCAATGAGGCTGCCACTGGTTCCAGTGCCACTCCCGGCATCACGGCGGTGATTTCCAATACTCGCACGGCCAGCGTGGGCGTAATCGTCGGCGTGCGTGAGGCTGTTGGCGTCGGTGACGCGGTAGGCGCCAACGTTGGAGTGGCGGTTGGTGGAATAGTGATCTCCACCGTCGCCGTAGCAGTCGCAGTGGCGGTTGCTGTGTTCTCTACCTGTGGCGTATCGTCGTCGCCACTACCACACGCAGCGAGCGCCAGCGCCATGAGCGCAAAACAAAGGATTCGGGTCATACATGAGCTCCAGAGCTAGATGAGTTCGGCCATCTACCATCGTAGCGGAGCAGGGGGGTGCCTCATGCGGAGAATTACCATTTTGGGGTGGGAAATTTACCCGATCTGAACCGCAAAATTCCCTACTCGACCGACTGCGGGATGTTCTTTGAAGGGAAACCGGTAACGCGGTATGCTAGAACATAGGTTCAGATCAGGATTGGAGGAATACATGGCGGTTGGATGGTTAATTTTGGCGCTTGTCGCCGGATCGGTTGTGCTCAATATTGTGGGCCCTCTGCGCGGTATGAGCGAGAAAAAGATGGGTGTCTATGAGCGTATGCTGCCGGGGATGCAGGTGGAAGTGACACCGGAGAACCTGCGCACCTGGCTGGCCCGGATGACGATAGCCGCCGTGCTGCTGGAAGTGATCGTGCCTGGCGTGATTTATGCAATGCTCGCAGAGGAACTGGAACGGTCTGGTGTGTTATTCGGTATGCTGTTCTGGGGCAGTGCGTGGTTGATAGGGTCGCTCCCAGTGTTGGTGTTTGAGCCTATGCTGATCCATGTGCCGCGTCGCTTTGTGATTCACAACATCGCGTGGTCTTTGCTTATCTACCTGATCATCGGCGCTGTTGTCGGGCTGATTTATCCGGTTGGCTGACTGTGTCTGCAAAAGGAGAATGGTGGCAGATAGATCGTCACCTCAATATGCTGGTTCACTAAGGCAAAAACCCTTCTTCGGCAGCGAGAGCAATCAGCTGGATGTTCGTCTCAGCCCCAAAGCGGCGGCGTAACCTCTCGCACACACCATAGACGCGGCGCACCGGTACCGCACGGAGCAGGGCAATTTCCTGGGGGCGGAGTCCCTGTGCCAACTGACGCAATATTTCGCGCGCTTCGGCATCCAACTGCCAGCCCGCACGATCCGACTGCATGGCCAGCAGATATTCCGAATTGGCTGTGGGAGAGAGATACGGGCGACCGCGCATCACGGTCTGGATGGCTTCCACCAGGTAGTGGCTCAGGGGATCGTTCTTATACAAATACCCCATCGCCCCAACTGTGAACAACTCCTGGACGATCAGCCCGTCGGACAGGTAACTCAAAATCAGAATCCGTGCACGGGGAGCCGCCGCCTGCACCTGATCCACCAGCGCCAGCACGTCCAGGTCAGGCTCAAGCCGGTCACCCAGCAGGATCACGTCGGGGCGCACATCTCCCAGCACATTTAGCATGTCCGACAGCATCTGGTAGGTGCCTACCACCTGGAACGCGCCGTGCTGGCGCAGGACGGTTTTCATGCCTTCCAACGCCAGGTCCACATTATCGGCAATTACGATATTGACCGTCATACTCGTTCACCCCGTTACACTTCTCGCCTGTTCCAGCATATCACAGCCAGCGTGACACCGGGAGTGGCAAAATAGGACATTGGGGAGGGGGAAATTTACCGGCCCGGATGGGAATCCTCCGATCCGAATCAAAAACCCGGCACTGCGCATCCACCGGGTTGAAGGATAAAAAAGTCTATTTGAAGATCAGATCAGGCCGCGTTTGACCGCTTCGAGCACAATCTGTTCATTGGTCTGGACACCCAGCTTCTCGCGTAGTCTTTCCTGCTTGCGATAGACGGTACGGGGCTGGATACGCAAAGCCACCGCGATCGCTTTGGGCGTCGCGCCATCACGCATGAGCTGCACCACCTCCAATTCGCGTTCGGTCAGGGTAGGGGCATCCGGCGTGTTGTTATGGGCCAATGCCACAGTTGCCACAGCGGGCGATAGGAACTGCTGGCGGGCATAGACCCGCCGCACGCCAACGGCCAGCAGATCGTGCAGCAGCTCGTCGCGGTCCATCACGCCTACCGCACCACACTCCAACGCGGCCCGGATACCGGCTTCGGTCCACTGCCGCCCTAGCACAATGACACGCATCTCTGGACGCTCTTCACTCAGCCGTGCCAGTGCCGCCAGCGCGTTGGTTTGAGACAGGCCATCGCCCAACAAGAGCACGTCGACTTCCTGGGCGGACTCCAACAGGGTCCCCACACCGGTGAAGCTGCCCACGAAGTTTATGTCGGAAGCGCGGCTGAGAATCTCCTCAACCGCGATACGAGTTAAGTCGTGGTCATCGACCACCGCCGCTTTGATTGCCACGGACCACACCACCTTTCTTACTTAAGATAGCTGAACTAGAACTAATGTTCTTAAAATAAAAACATTATCTCAGATCCGACCAAAAATCACAATCTGATTCCGGTCATAGTATGGTTTGTTTATGGTTTATGGACAGATAAAAAATACACTATAAAGGAAGAAATAAACTAATGAGACACCAAAATGTCCCATATGTGACATGATGATGTCCTATTTGTGACACGAGCGTGTCCAAACGCGACACTCAACTGTCAAAAAGTGACATTTCAAGGGGTAAAAGTGCTCCTACCCCCTGTCCTATTTTGCCCCTATCCGATGTCCTATTTTGCCACTACAAGATGTCACACCTTTTCTGATACCCTGTAAAGGTCGAACAGATGAGCGAAAGGAAGCGCGTCAGATGCGCGAAACATACCGGGTGGGGTGGTCCTCATGAGTGGGAATGGTTTATCAGATCAGGATGCGTATGTGCTGGCGCGCGCGATGGTCGGGTTGGACTGGCAGGATCTGCCGTGCAGCCCGTTGGCCAACCTGCTGCTGTCTAACACCAACATGGCCGTGCCGGATGAAGTCAAGGCCCTGCGGCGGATGCTGGGTCCGGAAGGGCTGGATGCAGTCTGGCGGGTGAACCCCAACGGCCCGGCTCCGGCAGCCCGGTTACGCAACAGCGAAGTCGATACCGTGCCGGAACTGCCGGAAGCAGCCTGTTTGACCGATGAACAAAAGCAGCAGGCAGCAGAGGTTGGGGGGTGGCTGGACGAGTACGTGACCTGGGCCAGCCGTGCGGCCAACGAAACCCCGCTGCTGTTCCACGAAGGGGCCGGACTCTGGCTGGCCGCCCTGGCGATTGGCCGCCGGTTATGTATTCACACACCGTGGGGCCAGGCAGTGTTTCCCAACCTGTTTGTGATGCTGGTGGCGGTTTCGACCTACTACCGCAAATCCGCCGGGTTGGGCCTGGCGGGCAAAGTTGCCCGCTCCGCCATGCCGCACATGATCCTGCCGCAGCCGGGGTCGCCGGAAGCCTTTATGAGCATGTTGGGGGGTGTGCTGCCGCCCAACTTCGACGAGATTCCGGCCCGCGACCGCGACCGCCTGGTCAAGGGCAACCGTTACGCCGCCCAGCGCGGCATCCTGCGCGACGAACTGTCGGCGCTCTTCAAGTCCTTCGGGCGAGACTACATGCAGGGGTTGAAAGAACTGCTGATGCAGCTCTTCGACTGCCCCGACTATCTCGACTCGAATACCAATAACCGGGGCATGGTGGTCATTCGTGATGCCGCGCTCTCCATCCTGGGGGCAGCCACCCCGGCGGAACTGTCGGTGTCGCTGAGTGTCAGCGACTGGTTCAACGGTACACTCGCGCGTTTTGTGCTGCTCACGCCGGAACCGGACTACGTCGAACGCCCGTCCTCCAACGAAACCGCAGTGCCGGAGTTGTTAGTACGGCATCTGCGCGGCCTGCATGAGACGCTGCCCGCCCCGGCGGAGCAGGCCACCATCGGCGATAACGCCATTGTGGACCCCTGGTCGCTGGTGGCGACCGACATCTGGGAGCCGCTGTATCTCTACGAGCGGGTGCTGCGTGAGATGACCGCCCCCAATTCCCCGCTCGATGACCGCCTGCGCACCGTCTACGGGCGGCTGCACGTCCAGGCGCTGAAGGTGGCGATCATCCTGGCGGCATTGGACTGGATTGAGTTGGGTGAGCGGCGGCAGAACAAACCGGTGGTGCGTGCGGCGCACTGGTACCGCGCCCAGCAGATTGTCGAGACCTGGCGGGCTTCGGCTCACCGGCTGCTGCACGACCTGGGCGAGAGTGAAGAGTCACGACTGGAAACACGTATCCTCAAGCTGCTGTCCGGCCAAAAAGAGGGTCTGTCGGTGCGCAGCATCTACCGCGCGCTGCGCTCACCGCGCAAACCGGTGATGGAAGCGCTCAAGGCACTGGAACAGGATGGGCAGGTGGCCGGAGAAGTGGTCCAGACCGGCGAGCGCGGGCGGCCTTCGGAACGCTACTGGCTGGTCTGAAAGGTGGGGGGCATGACAGAAAACAAAACCTGTCACGTGTCACAACGCCGGGACAAAAATCCGTTTTACGGGAAAAAGATAATGTCGCGGGGAAATGACAAAAACCGGAATTTGTCGTGTGTCAACCGTCATTTGTGGGTGACAAATTGAGGAGTGGGAAAGATGGGATTGGTGGATACGAAAGCCTTGAAGGAACGCCACGACCTGCGGCGCATTGTGGAACAGGACCTGGGACCGGCACCGGCGCGCAGCCGCCGCGCCAGTTTGTGGAAGTGCCCGTTTCACGGCGAGCGTAAGGGATACAGCCTGGCGGTATGGGCGGACGGATACTGCTGTTTTGGCAAGTGCCAGATCGGCGGAGATGCCATTGACTGGCTGCAGCGTTACCACCACCTGAGTTTTGACGAAGCAGTCCGGATGTTGGATGGGGGGTTGGGACCGACCCCGGTCATCTCAACGCACCGGCCTGAACCGTCGGATGATGACCCGCCGCCGATGTCCTGGCAGGTGGTGGCGCGGCAGGTGGTGGACCTGGCCGAGGAAACGTTGTGGTCATCCCAGGGTGAACCGGCGCGGGATTACCTGCTGGAACGGGGTCTGGCGATGAGCACCATCCAGACGGCTCACCTGGGGTACATCCCCGGTGGGTACCGCGAGTGGCGCACGGTGGCCGGGGTGAGTGTGCCGTGTGGCATCACCCTCCCGTGGCTGACGAACGGTGAGGAAATCCTGTGGGCGGTGAAGGTGCGGCGTGCATCGGGATCGCCCAAATATCTCCAGATTGCCGGAGGGAGCAGGGGGGGATTGTACCAAGCCGATCGGTTGAAAGGTGCCAGGGCCGCGCTGTTCTGTGAAGGGGAATTCGACACGCTGCTGGCCCAGCAGGAAGGGGAACCGCTGGTGGCGGCAGTGACGGTGGGCAGCGCCAGCAGCCACCTCAATCGCCGCTGGTTGGCTGAGTTGGTGAGTGTGCCGATCATCTTGGCCGCCTACGATGTCGATCAGGCCGGGGAGAAGGGCGCGGCGCGTTTGCAGGCGCTGTCCGGGCGGGTGCAGGTGATCCATGTCCCGTGGGGTAAAGACCTGACCGAATTTCACCAGCAGGGTGGCAACCTCTATTCCTGGCTGGCGCGTGAGCTGCGTTGCATTCGCCAAAACGCGATTCTAGCTGCGACGGGACGGTAAAAAAGGGAGGAGTGACAAAATGAAAATAGCCTTCAGAAGCCCCAGAATGGCCCACAGGCGCTTGACAAACGGGCCAACATGCTATAGTTTGATGGTAGCCGAGAACAAAAAGGCGAACCGCGCGGAGTGTTGGAGCACCCCACACGGTTCTAACCCGACACTGTGCGTGCCAGTGAACGGGCTGCATCGTATTATACAAAATCACGGGACTCCTGTCCTGTGTGGATTCCGCGGCCCAACTGACTCCTCTGTCGGATTGGGCTGCTTTGTTGTTCCGGACCGGGAGAGGGTGTAACGATGACCAAATACACTTTTTCCCAGGGCAAGGTCATAGCGGAAGCGGGGGTGTATGTGCCCGTCACCCGCAAAGATCGGCGTCTGTCACGGACCGGAGTGCTGATTGTCATTCCGCCCCAGGACGCTGAAGGACAACGTGAATCCACCATAGATATGGACAAGGAGAACGCGCATGGCCCCCAATCGTAAGTATCGGTCTTCTCGTTATGCGGTCTTGCTGCCTGCAGGCTGCTCACCTGACGAGGCGACAGCGCTGGAACAGCTTTGCCACGAAACGGTCGCGCGACTGCGTGGTGAGGTGGTCGAAGTCTTCGCCGAAAATGACATCAAACCGCTAATGGACTCGGTCCAGGCCGGTGCAGTCGGCGTGATCATCTATCCCCCGTATGAGTCGCTGGTACACGATCCCTGCGTAACAGGCATCGTGCGTGGTGGGTTTCGCCTCATGTTGGGCATGAAGCTGTGCTGTGCCGGGGAACCGGACACACGTGCTGTACCGCCTGTGCTCATCCAGGCCATCTTGGATGTTATGGAAAGCTGCGAGCGAACGTACTATGCCCGGTCTCGCTACCGGGAAGCGATGCCCCTGCCGTTTGGCTACCGCTGGAATGGGACGGAAATAGAGATTGTTCCCGATCAGGCTGAACAGGTGCGTCACATTTTTCAGGATGCTGTCGCTGAGCAGTAAACGACGTGCGCGAGTGGGGGACCCTTCTTCGTTTGAGGGAGAGTTCCCCTTGTAAAGTTGACTCTATACAGAAGTTGAATCAGAGAATGGAGCAAAAGGTGATGACCACTCAAAAACGGACCCGGTATGCGATCTATGCCCGCTACTCGTCGGACATGCAGAATGAGATCAGCCTGGAAGACCAGGAAGCGGTGTGCCGCCAGATGATTGCTGAGAAGGGTGGAGTAGTCGTTGGCGTTTACAAGGACGGTGCGAAGAACGGTTGGAGCCTGGACCGTGAGGGTTTCCAGGACATGCGGGCCGCGGCTGAACGCGGCAAGTTTGAATCGATCATCATGTGGAAATTCGACCGTCTGGCGCGTGATCATAACCATGCGGTCATGATCAAGATGCTGCTGCGCCGCGAATACGGGCTGAAACTGTTCTGCGTGGAAGGGTTCAGCGAGGACGATGAAGATGCCGGTCCTTATGGGGCGATGATGGAGCAGATGCTGGCGGTCTTTGCTGCCTTTTACTCGCGAAACCTGAGCACGGAGGCGAAGCGGGCCAAACATCAGCGAGCTATACGTGGTGAGTTCAACGGCAGCAATCCGCCACTCGGCTATGACATGGTCCATGTGGATGAAGGGACCGAGGAACGGCCAGCGGGGTTGTA
Source organism: Aggregatilinea sp. (assembly GCF_036822615.1). Taxonomy (NCBI): domain Bacteria; kingdom Bacillati; phylum Chloroflexota; class Anaerolineae; order Aggregatilineales; family Aggregatilineaceae; genus Aggregatilinea; species Aggregatilinea sp. Next base: position 78,420 of record NZ_DAISHJ010000009.1, read on the forward strand.
CATCAACCCACGTCAGGCGGCTATTGTTCGCCGGGCGTTTATCATGTACTCGACCGGGGATTACAGTGACTCGGAAATCGCGGACTGGATGAATGAGCAGCGGGAAATCCAGCGGCTGCGGGCAGACAAGCAGCCCATGAACAAACACACGGTACGCGATCTGTTGCAGAACAAGACCTACACCGGTCGTGTCTCCTATTCGGAGACTCTTTACAACGGCACGTTGGGGGAGGGCAAGAAGTCCAGCCGCCATCGTAAGACCTGGTATGAGGGCAAACACCAGGGGTTCATCACGGATGAGTTGTTTGAGGTATGTGAGCAAATCCGCGAAGGAATGGTCAGTCACCGGATGCCGACCAACCGGCGGCGGACGTATATCTTGCACGACCGCACGTTCTGTGCGCGGTGTCTGGTGTCGATGCCGCACGGCTTGCAGGATGACAACTACGGCAAGATGCGTGCTGCCTGGGATAAGCGGCGTGCAACGGGTTACTATCGCTGCTTGTGCAAGGAACGGGGCTATGAGGACTGCGGCCAGTTGAGCATCCGCGAAGACGACCTCAACGAACAGGTGGTTGAGGTGCTGAATGGACTGGTCATTCCTGAGGATTTCCGTGAACGGGTAGAGAACGCTGTGCGCAGCCGGGTGGAGAACGAAGCGTCACTCAAGCGCATGGAGGAAATCCGGGAGATCATCGAACGCATCGATTTCCGGTGGGATCATGGGTTTATCGACCGGGACGAGTACTTCGAGAAGCGCGTGCAGCTTGAGCGCGAGATTGAATCCCTGCGCCCCATCGACTACGACGAGCTGCATGAGGCTGCCGATTTGATCCGTAACTTCCGCTCCTACTGGGAGCAGTGCGCTCAGACAGAGGAGCCAGAAGAAGCACGCCAACAACTCCTGGCCAAGATCGTCGAGCAGGTGATCGTTTACGACGACCACGTGGTGGCGATTGCGCTGCATGGTGACTTTAATGTCATTCTGGATGATGAGGGGTCAATGCCGGTCGAAATTGCGGAAGTTTTAGGGGAAAAAATAGACGCGCGCCATTCGGAAATGACGCGCGGTCGGTGCGGGAGCGACGGGATTCGAACCCGCGATCTTCGGCTTGACAGGCCGACATGTTAACCGCTACACTACGCCCCCTGGCGATGTGCAGGATGATAGCATACGCTATCAGGCCAGTCAAGGCTGAGTTTGCGGATTTCGTCGTGACGGTTCGATCTTCCGCTCCGAGTTCATCCCCACGTGTAATTACAGGCGCTGAACCCCGATTTGAACATCATACTGCCGCTGCTCACCGGGCTGGAGGGTGATGACCTGACCCAGTGCACGGGCTTTATCGCGCCCCGTAACGACTGCCGTGCCGGGTTCCAGCCCACACACATATTCGCCCGCACCCATCATCTTCCACTGGGTCAGCACGGGGAGAGTATCAACCGAATAACGCACCACGGCAGCGAGGCCCAGGGCGTCGTTCACGAGTTTCGCTTGAGCATATCCGGCGCTGTCGGGATGGACGGTGTGGAAGAATACCTGCTCTGAATACCCGGGAACCGGCGTCTCGAACTGGTGGCACCGATCCAGACCGGGTTCGGCGATGGCGTCACGCGGCTTGATCTCGCTGGCATCAACTTCGACGCGGCTGTCCGGGCTGACGAATGGGAAGCCGAAGTTGCAGTGATACAGCATCATGTGATCGGCGGGCGTGAAGCCGTCATTGGTGACCGTATCTTCGATCCGCAGCGACGTGCCATCGAGCGTGGTGCTGATGCGGCGCTTGAGCAGCAGGTTATAACCGAACAGTACTGTTTCACGGACCTGTCCCTCGACCCAGATCACATACTGGTCCCCTTGCCATTCGGCTCCGGTGCTGACGTGAGTCGCGGGGATGTGCGACATCCGCCCGTGCAGCCCCAGATCTTCACCCTGATCCTGGGTTGGCGCGCCCATCCACGCCATGCCTGCGCCGGTCATCAAGCCGCCCGCAAAGGAGCGCAGCCAGCCGAGTCCCTGCGGTTCATAGTAAGCGGAATGCCGGTATTCAGTTGCGAAGTGCACCGCCAACGGGGAACCCTGGAACGCCGCCGGGCCAATATCCATACCCCGGTCGAGCAGGGCGGTGAATGTGAGTCCCTTGGCCGTGTAGAAGTCCGCGACGCGTACGCCCCGCTCGCTGCCGTCCGCGAGTTCACCAAGACGGACGCCACCAAGCTGATCGAGTGTGCCTACCATCTGGCGAAGTTCATCAGCCGAATAAGTCTTTCCAAAAAGGTCCATGTGTTCCCCTCATATTCTAAGAGCCATAGGCGAAGAATTTTCAATATAAGCTTAACGCGCTTGCCGTACAGCGTCTATATAAGTACACGCCAGAATTCGCTCACTGCGCCTGTTCGCGGCAAACAACGCTTGCACTATAATAAGATCATTCTTGCTCACGTTAGAGCGCCCCCGTTGGGCAGCACGAGAGAATAGGGAAGGGCCTTATGGACGCCGTCCAAGCATTAGCCATCTTATCCCTCGGTGCGTTTCTTACCGTGCTGGTGTCGGCAATAGTGTACGCGGTTGCGCTGCGCCCGCGTTTACTGGCGTCTGCACCGGCAGAGGTGGATGGCGCCCTGACCCGGTCGCTCCTGAACGATGAGCTGCACGAACAGCGCATGGCGATCGAACAGCTTGCCGATCTGCTCGAACAACAGTCGCCGGATGGGCGGGACACGGTGGCCGTGGTAACGCCGGAAGAGCGCGACGAACTGACGACGTCGCTGCGCACCCAGGCGGAAGCCGCGGAGGCGCTGAAAGTACTGCTGAGCGACCAGTCCACGCAAATTACCTGGGTCGATGGACGGCTCAATTATTACGAAACCAAGTTGGACCAGATCGCCAGTCGCCTGGATGTGATCGCAGCAGAACGTGACGAAAGTGACGCTGCTGAAGAAACGGGTGAGGCTGAAGACACTGAAGACGGGAAAACGCTGGCGGGGTCCGACAGTCTGGAACAGATTCTCGCCGAACTGCGCAGCCTCGCCCCGGCGAATGCGGTCGATCGGTTGACGGTTCAGGTGGAGCAGGTGAGCAAGCGCCTGGACGACATGGTCCCCCTGACCGCACATGAGGCAATCGCTGAGACACTCAGTGAACAGGCCGGGCAATTGGCAGAAATCACGTCACGGCTGCAAGACTGGGCCGCGCGAAATGCTCAGGCGGAGGACAACGCTGGCTTGCTGGCCGGAATTGATCAGCGGCTGGCCGCGCAGGCCGAGATAGCGGCGCAGATCGACGCAAAAGTCAACGAACACACGTCGCTGCTTCAGACGACGGCGGCTGAGCAGCGCGGGCAGGCCGATTTGCTCCTCAAGACTGGCGAGCTGCTCGACAAGATTTACCCCACGCTCGACCGGGTGAGCAACGTGCATATTCCACCCACGCGCGACCGCCTGACGGATATTAACGGTATTGGCCCGGTGTATGCGGCCAAACTGTACGAAGCGGGAGTGGATACATTCGAAGAACTGGCATCTCTCACGCCGGATGAAATCCAGTCGATTGTGAAGCTCCCGCGCTGGCGCTACCGGGTGAGCGACATGACGAGCTGGTCCGATCAAGCGCGAGCGTTGGCCGTGCGCCGCGAGAAGTTGGAGGACTAGCCGTGAGCGCAGACCTGCATCGTGTTGTACGGCGGCTGGATGTTCTCTTTCTAATCGGGCTGGTGGTGACCTCTGGATTGGCGGCGCTGCTGTTTTGGGTCGAGTTTTACGATAAGGACGAAACGACGACCCAACTGCCGAGCGTCATGGAAGTGGGCGGAGTGCCTGCAACCGAGCCGCCAGTAGTGCTTGAAGTAACCCCGCAGGCGACTGAGGAACTGGTTCCTGCCACGCCGCTGCCCACTGAACTTGTCACTGAATCCCCTGATCTCAGCCAAACCGAGGCGGTTGTTGGAGAGCCTCAAGCGCTCAGTACGGAGGTGCAGGGAACCCCGATTGCGGAAGTTCCAACCGTGACTGAGCTGCCGCGCGGTGGCGCCACCGAGGAAGCCGAAGCGCTGCCACTTGGCGAGACGATTGAGACCGCAGAGGCAATGGACGGGCAGGGCGGCATGACCGTTCAGGGCGGGCAGACGCCAACCGGCGCGGCTGGCGGACCGGCGTCCCCCACGCAGGAAGTTTTCCCTTCCCCGACGCTCTGGCCCACGGTGACGGCAACCAATACGTCATTCCCCAACGCTACGGTACCCCCGGCGACGGCGACTCAGCGTATGCCTGTATCGACAGCGACCAACACGCTGTTCCCGCGCGCGACCGTGCCTCCCGCGACGGCGACTCAGCCTGCCACGTTAACGATGGCGGCTCCAACTCCGGCAGCGATGAGCGGCACCGCCGCGCCGGGTGATGTCGTCGAGCTGTATGAGGATGGCAGCCTAGTGGCGAGCGCAACCGCCGATGCACAGGGCGTGTGGTCCGTAGCGCTGCCCGAAGGCGTCGATCCCGGCAGCGTGGTCGTGGTGACGATCGTGCCCGGCGATTTGAGCGGGCAGGGTGGCCCGTTGGGTACTGTGGAAGGCGATCCGTCAGGCGTGTCTCCCACGCTGACCTTCACTCCGTGGCCGGGCATCAACCCGCCCGCCAGCGTTACGCCTTTTGCCCTTGCGGTGGTCCCAACCGCAACGGGCGGCGCATCTGCCGCGACTCCGACGCAGGGCGCAACCGTGGTGGCGATGGCCCCTGAACTCAACCAAGCAGCGGGACCTGAAGCGGCTGTCTCGGAACCGGACGCGGTGATCATCAGCGGCACGGCGGAACCCGGCGCGAGCGTGATCATCACGGCGGACGGCGAAGAGATCGGGCAGGCGACCGCGGACGACAGCGGCGCGTGGAGCTTCACCTGGGTTCCCGGCGCTGCCGCCGGACCGGACGAGCCGGAACCGGAAATCGAGGTTCTGCCCGCTGAAGGGGGCGAGGCGCTTCTGCCGCAAGCCGTAGCCGTGGTTTCGGCGCCGACGATCTCCGTGCCGGTGTCGGGCGACATCGTGCTGCCGGGGCCGCTGGTGGCGATGGGGTATGGCGCACCGGGTGCGACGATCCGCCTCGAAAACCAGACGGCGGGCGCGGTACTCGGCTCCACGACCGTCCAGCCGTCGGGCCAATGGCAGATCCGTGCCGCGATGGCGGGCGAGGGCGAGCAGGCGTTGGTGGCAGTCATGATTACCACCGAGGGCCAGATTATCCCCTCCGCACCCGTGACGGTCATCCTGGCGCAGCCGGTGCATCCGCAGACGGGGATGGACTTCAGCCGGGATGGAGCGGCGGGGCGCGCGTTCGCGGCGCTGGTGGCGCTGCTGCTGGCGGCGGGCGGCTTTGCGACGTACTTCGCCGGGCGGCTGGTGTATATGCTGGCGCAGGACCGGCGGCAGGCGGGGTAAAGCAGTCGTTCGTTGTTCGTTTGAAGTCGTCAGTCAAATACGATCATAAAAGCACAGGCATTGCTGTGCGGGCGATGCTTGCATCGCTTCGACGGATAACGGGATTGACACCAACCTGGCATTGATTTATCGTGCGAAACGGGTACATTCCTACGCGCGGAGAAGCCAGCGGCAGGGCTGCGGCTGGCATGCACAAGGAGTGCGTTCAAAGTGAGTAAAATGGGCCGCCGTGGGGCGGCTGTTCTTTTGTTAATGCTGGTTGTAGTCCTGATTGGTATCACGTTCGTCACATCGTGGTGGCTCGATCCCGGCGACAAGGACGACCGCACCACGGATCTCGTCACGCCGACGCTGACCGCGCAGACGGCGCGTGTGTTCGCCGTCGATGCGGAGGCGTCGCGCGTGGATTTCGTGGCCGAGGTGCGCGGCGTGCAGCTCAAGGGCGTGTTCCCGGTCGAGGCAGGCACGATCACGCTCGAACCAGTCGATCAGGATCTGCGCGTGCTGGTGCAGTTGAACATCGACGTCGATCATGTGGATACGGGGAACGCGGCAGTCGATCAGATTCTGCGGGCGGCGATGGCGACGGGCGACTATCCCATCGCGTTTTACGTGGCGACGTCGCAGGGTCTCGTTCCGGTGACCGAGGAACCGGTGAGCTTCGTGCTGGATGGCACGCTGGATGTGCACAACGTCGAGCACGCGCACACGATGACGGTCGATGCCCAGGTCGTCGGGCCGGAAATGGACGCCATCGCTCGCTCCGATCTGGATCTGGCGAACCACGGCGTCGAGTTCCCGGCGATTTTCGGCAGCACGGCGATCACACTGGAAGCGCACCTGAGCGCACACGAGGGTGTGCTGGTGGCCGCGACACCCGCCGCGACGGAGCCTCAATAGGGGCGGCTGTAGTACATGTAGACCGATCCGCCGAGGCCGAGCCAGTCGTAGAGCCAGTGCGCGTCGGTGATGGTCAGGTTCACGCAGCCGTGGCTGTGCCGGTAGCCGAAGCCGTCGTGCCAGTACGTGCCGTGTAAGCTGATGTTGCCATCGAAGTAGAGGGCGTAGGGCACGTTTTCCAGCCGGTAGTAGTCCGGCAGGCCCTCCGCCCCGCTCATGGCGGCGTTGATCTGCTGCGTCCAGACCTGAAACAGCCCTTCGCGGGTGCTCCAGTTGGGCAGACCCGACGATACCAGCGTGGCGAAGACCATCGCGTCGCCCTCGTAGGCGACCAGCACCTGTTCGTACAGGTCCACGGCGACCCAGCGCGCGCCCACCCCCTCCGGGCGTGCCACACGCTTGACCAGCCCCATGCTGCGCTGCTCGACCCACTTGCCCGGCGCGACGAGATACCAGTCCAGCCCGTCCGCGTTCACCGTGCTGTAGACGTAGGTCAGCGTGTAGCGCGTAACCTTCATTTCCGGCGTCTGGACCGGCGCGCCACCGGGACGGTCGCTGGCGTAGCCGTGCTTCAGAATCCACCCGAACGGGCGCGGCGGCTCGGCCTGGATGTACACCCCGGTGAACAGCGACGGCTGCACGTAAGCGAGATACTGCTCCGCGACGTATTCACCGGGATTAATTTCGACCCAGCCTTCGCGCACGCTGCGCGGGGTGATGAAGTTGAAACCGGCGTCTATGGTGTAGAGCATGCGGCCACCACCCGGCGCACTGAGCACCTGAACGGGGTGGTCAGCGATGACGCGCATGAAGGTGTATCCGGCGACCGTGCCGTTATCGATGGCGAGCGCGACCACGGGCGGCTGCGGATCGGAGGCCATTTCGGCGTCGCAGTCGGGGGAGGCGAAGGCGTCGAAGGTGAGGCCCTGGCAGGCGCTGCGCAGGGCCGGGGCCGCTTCGATCGCGCGAGTGATCGGGACGAACGCGGCAGTGAGCAGCAAGAACGCCAGAATCAGGCGGGCACGGTGCATCATAAGCCTCCGGTCGATGGGTCGGAATCAGCATAGCGCGGCCCGGCATGGCCCGGCGCGCTTTGAGTCAGTTATACCGGAAGGTCAGGCCGCGCTGCCAGCCGTTTGCCGGGCGGAAACCCTGCGCGATGCCGCCCAATCCCACAGCGCGACCAGCGCGGCGGCGGCGAAGATCCACCAGACCGGCTCGGCGGGGAAGAGGTAGCGGGGCAGGGCCAGCAAAAAGAGGTGAACCAGCGTGGTATACAGCGCGAAGCCCAGCAGCGGCAGCGTGCTGCGCCAGCGGCGGCGCGTGATCCACATGCCCGCCGCGCCCGCGACGAGGGCGGTATAGTGGAACAGGTAGAGCGCCAGCTTGGGCCAGAAGCCCTGCCCGCTGATCAGATCGCGCAGGCCGTTCAGCGAGCGGTCGTCCGTGAGCCAATCGCGCGCCATGTCTTTGAGGCTCGGTCCGTCGAAGAAGGTCGTGCCGTGGGGCTGCAAATAGGCGCTGGCAAGCTGTTTCACGCGGCGAGTCACGTAGCCCACCGGATCTTCGGAGATGGCGCGCTGTGCGCCGGTCAGGAAGACGTCGTCACGGTCGGGGTTGGTCAGCTCATCGGGCGAGAGTTCCGGCACGTCTTCCGCAAGCTGCTGGTCAGTCGCTTCCGGCCCTTCCCACTCGCGCGCGCCGATGTAGAGGAACGACGCGAAGCCGTCCCCGCCGATCACGAACGTATCCCACGCAACGAGGTTATAGATCGTCCAGGTGGAGACGACCAGGACGAACGGCGCGATCAGCGCGGCAGCCTGGACCAGTCCGCGCCGCCAGCCGCGCAGCAGGAGCAGGTGGATCAGGAGGCCGAACGGGAACAGCAGCGGGATCGCGCGGGTGAGCGTCGCCAGCCCGAAGACGATCCCGGCGGCGACCAGCGCGCGCCACGGCGTGCGATCCGGGGCTGCGGGCGGCGCGGCGAAGTCTACGTAGAGCCACAGCGCGGCCATGACAAAAAAGATGTACAGCGTTTCGGTGAGCACCTGCGCCGCTTCGATAATGAAGACGGGCGCGACGGCCAACGCCGCCGCCGCCAGCAGGCCCGCGCGGCGCTCGCCGCTGGCAGACCACGCAAGGCGATAAGCGAAGAAGCAGGTGAGCGTGCTCAGGATCGCCTGACAGATGCGGATGGCGACAATCGCGGAGCCGTCCGGCGAGAGCAACCGCTGCCACGCGCCGATAAACAGCAGGTACAGCGGGGCGGTCGTGGGCGGGCCGGGCAGGTCGTTGGTAACCATCCAGATGCCGTTTTGCAGATACCACGCGGAGTCGTTGCCCGCGCTAAACACGGCGTCGTGATCCTGGCTCAGACCGTACGCCAGCCGCAGCAGCAGCGCGACGGCGAAGATCGCCAGCAAAACGCGGTGGCGGCGCGGGGAGTCGCTCACGGCTGCTCCGGCTCCAAGCGGTACAGCTCGTACTGGGTCCCCGGCACGGTGGCGACCAGCACGAAGCGCGGATCGACTTCCTCGCCCTGGAACAGCGCGTCAATCGAGGGGCGGGCAGGCGGCATCAGCAGGTAATCCACGCCGTAGCGCTGCGCCGCTGTGAGGATGGTTTCTCGATCGTCGAAGGGGATGACGACCGATTTCATACCGAGAAAACTCAGCATGAACTGATCCTGGTTCATCAGCACGATGTCGTCGTCGCCGTTGGTGTCCGGCAGGGTGCGGGCAGTCGCTACAACCCGCCGCATATCGTCTACGTATGTATTGGTAAAGCGCACGTCCGCGCGGACCATCTCAACGGCGTTGCCGGTCATGAGGATCAGCGCGAGGCCCATCGCGCCGAACAGCAAGCGGCGGTCGGGAATTGCGCGCTCCATGATGATCGCCCCGACGGGGATCAGCAGCGGCACGAGCGAGAGGTACGCCTTCTTGAAGCTGCCGCCCTGGCTCATGTAGGGGTTGATGACGGTGTAGAAGACGAAAAAGCCGAGCAGCAGGATCAGCGTGGGCGCGAGCGTCAGCAGGCGGTCCCGGTCGCGGCGCGCGGCCAGCCACAGCAGCCCGCCGATCACCGGGACGGGCAGAAAAACGTCCAGGCCGGTGTAGAGCAGCTTGACGCTGGCGGCCATTTCAAACAGGCGCTTGGCGACGATGGCGCTCAGGCTTTGCGACGCGCGCAGGGTGCTCCAGGTGTAGTGAGGCTCGTAGGTGTACTGCTCGCGGATGTCGTCCCAGAAGGCGAACTGGCTCTGGTTGGGCGGGGTCAGCCAGCCGAATTCGTGCAGATTGCGCGCCAGCCAGGGCGCGACGACGAGGCCCGCGACGATGACCGGCAGCAGCAGCGCAGCAGGCTTCGCGCGCAGCGCGGACGGGCGCACGACCGCGTATAACGCAGTGGTGACGATCAGCATGGGCAGCAGCAGGATCGCTTCGCTGCGGGTGAGGTAGGCCAGTCCCGCCAGCAGGCCGCTGCCCGCCAGCGCGCGCCAATCGCCGGTCCGCATCCCGCGCACCAGCAGCATGATCGCGCCGCAGACGAACAGCGCGTTGGGGATCAGGGTGTTGGTGCGGACGGAATTCAGCACAAATTCCGGCAGCACGGCGACCGCCGCCGCCGCGAATAATGCCGCCGTTTCAGAGCCACCCAACTGCCGCGCCGCAGCGTAGGCGAGCAAGGGCAGCAGCGCGCCGAGAATGACGAAGGGGACCAGCGCCGCATGCACGCTGACGCCGAACACGGCAATGCCGCTCGCCGCGATCACACCGGTCAGGGGCATCCACCAATCGATCGGGTGCACGACGGCTTTGGGGCTGGCGTAAAACTGCCAGATGTAGTCGATCTGGAACCCGTGCCCGCCAGCCAGCTCGCGTCCGAGATTATAATAGTGATTGGGATCGGCAATGCCGGGATGCTCGACCAGGGCTGCCAGCACCCCGCGCAAGACCAGCGCGGCGAGGCAGATCAGCGCGAGCTTATGCCATGTCTTCATAGGGCGTGCCTTTGGGCAGTCGTCCGGGTTACTACAGGTAGGCAAACGTACGCTGGCGATTGTAGTGCTCTTTGACGTTTTTTCAAGGCACAGCAACCGGCGGCAGTCGGGCGTTTCCCTGCCGCTGCCGGGGCGCCGGTCCTGCCTGCTGCCTTCTTCGTGATCATCAGCGCTGCCGGATACCTGCTTATCGCGGCGCTCTGGGGGAAAACGACATGATTATTCGTGAGCCACGGGTCCACGCGACCTACTATTACCTGCGCGAAGTGTCGGGGGAAAGCCCTGCACGCCGCCAGGCCAGGCACGATGAGTTTGTGGCCGATATGCAGGCGATGCACCAAGCGATGACGGGCTGGTTGGCGATGCCCGCGCCGGATCTGCCGCCGGTTCCCACGTGGGAAGCGGCAGCGCCCTCCTCGCCGCACGTGATCCTGGAAACGGGCGTGCTCGCGGGCCGGACGAATGCCTCGGCGTGTATGGTCGCGCATGTGCTGCGTAATATGCTGCTGCTGCACATCATCGTGGAGCGGGCGGGCGATCACGAGCAGGACGTATGGTCGATGCTCGACGCCTCGCTGGGCAACATGCCGACGACGCCTTCCTGGATTTACACCACACGCTATTGGTGCGGCATCGCGTCGCGCCCGCCGGAGGATCTGGAAGAGGCGCGCTCGCAGCCGATCCGCACGCCCTACGGCGTGCTGTGCCTGGGCCAAGATTCGCTGCCGAACCTGCTGATTTACCCGGATGCACGCACGGGCGAACGGGCGGACGGCTTCCTGACGACGCTGGCGACGGAAATCGACTGGTACTCGGTCGAGGCGCGTCACCGTTTGGAGACGTACGAAGACATGGCTGCACGCTCCACGCGCGTCCAGCAAACCGCGCTCGATCAGGTGGCCCATTCCGTGCGCGACTGGACCGCGCCGCAGGGTCCGGACCGGATGCGCTCGCTGATGCCGCTGCAGGCCGATCTGGAAATGCTGGAGACGACCCAGACGGGGATGCTGGCCGATCGCGCCGCGACCGAAGCCAGCGCGCGCGAGGTGCAGGCGCTGGCGCGACAGCTCCGGCTGGCGCTGATGCACAGCGGGTTGTGGGACGCCGCGCCGACGGTGTGGGAAGCGCGCGTCGCCGCGGTAGAGCAGGTACGCGATCATATCGAGGCCGATCTGCATCACATCGATCTGGCGCTTCAGCGTACGCAGCTCATGCTGCACAGCCTGCAAACACGGGTGACGCTGCTGCAAACCGAGCGCGAGCGCATGTTGTTTTATCTCGTGGGCGCGCTGGGGCTGGCCCTCATCGCCGTGCTGGTAGTGGACAGCGACATCGTGACGATGCTGATCCGGTTGGTGGTGCTGGTGTTGATCGCCGGAGGCGGCTGGTGGGCATGGCAGCGCCGGGGGCCGTCGGGCGGCACACCGGCGAATTAGCCCGGCTCCTCCGCTTAGCGGATGGCCCACAGAAAATAGGTTTCGTCCTGTCCCAGCGGCAGCTTGTCGATGAGGTATCTGGAATATGCGGGCGCTGCGGCCAGCAGTTCGCCGGAATAGCCCCGGAACTGAACGGTAGCGCCCGTCTTGACGATGCCGTAGATCGCCAGTTTCCAGTCGGGCCGGGTTACGGTCCTGGGCCGCTGGGCGTCGAGATCGCCGCGATGCTGGGCGATCCGGGCCGTGATTTCCTGCTGGGCGACTGTCTGCTGGGCCGCGAAGTCATCGCTGGCAAAGCACGTACGCAGCGCATCGAGACGCGCCGCCAGGAACCGGGCGGCGTCGCGGACGGATGACCAGCCGCCCAGTGTGTCCAGCGAAACGCCTTCAACGACGGGCAGCGCCAACTCCATTAGCGGCTTGAATTCGGGATAGTCCAGAATAAGGGCGTCGTTGGGGTGGATGGCGCGGTGCCGGGTATCGGGCGGGGAAAATTCCGTCCACTCGACGCGTTCCTGGATCGACTCGTGAGGGAGCTGCCCGCCGTCAAACGGATCGGCGTCCCAGTCGGAGAAATTGAACTCACCGGTCAGGGGCCGGAACGTCACGATCCCTTGCGTCGCCAGCCCTTTCGTGGCCCGCAGCCAGTCGCGGAGGGCGTCATTGTCCGCCGTGAAGTAGGCTGTCCCCCCATACACGGCTTCGTACGATCCAAACCCTTCGTAGCCATAGCTGATCAGGTCAGTATCGACCACGTGCAGCTTCAGATCTTCGCTTTGATCGGCTGTCTCCCAAAATACGATGTTGGGCGTCACCATGAGCAGCCGCCGGGTGATCGCGTCAAGATCGGGGTATGAGCGGATGCACACACCGACGCCCAGCGGCGCGGATGGCTGCCGGTGCTCACGGATCGCGTCGATCAGGGGCCTGTAGGTAGGGTCGATGAATGTGGACGAGCGCAGCATTTCTTTGCGCAAGTGTACCGATTTGACGTCGTGCGTCGTGATCTGGGTGACGTATTTAGCCAGGGCGCTGTAGAATTTCGCCGGGGGCATCTGCCCGTCCTGGATTCCGGCAAACTGCACGTCTTCGACCTCGGGCCAGAGCTGGCCTGCCAGTAGGAGAGGGAACAGCGGCTTGTTTTTGGCCTGAGCCAGCGCCAGCTCACGCTTGACCCAGGATGAGTCCTGCGCGTCGGGCGACATAATCAGGATCAGTGCGCCGCAGTGGTCGATGTTGTTCTCGATCACATCCGCCCACTTCGTCCCGTAGTCGATCTTGTCGTCTATCCAGACGGCAAAGCCCATGTCCTCCAGCGTTTTGACCAGCAGGTGCGCATATTCGCTGTCTTTCCGGCTGTAGCTGATGAATACGTGCGCCATCGATTTCTCTCTGTCTGGCACTGCCGTGCAGTGTGAAGCATAAAATAAGTACTCGTGCCGTGCGTCGCTTGATGGTAAATAGCTGGGCCTATTCGATCGCTCGCAGCGCGGGATACAGCGCGCGGTAGCGGGCCAGCCCCTCGGCATAGACGGCAGCGTTGGCGCTGTTCGGCTGCTCGGTGGGGCCGTAGCGCACGGCCAGGGCAATCGCCTGATCGAGATCGTAGAAAACCTTCGATCCGACCCCGGCCAGCATCGCCGCACCGAGCGCGGTGTGCTCCGATCCGAGCACCGTTTGCAGCCCTACGCCCAACACGTCCGCGATGATCTGCCGCCAGAGCGCGCTTTGCGATCCGCCGCCGCCGATCAGGAAATGATCGGGAACGGGCCCTGCCGCGCGCAACGTGTCCAGGCAGTCGCGGAACGCATAGGCGACGCCTTCGAGCACGGCGCGGGTCATGTGGGCCGGGGTGTGGCGCAGCGTCAGGCCGTGGAACGTGCCGGTGGCGCTGGGATCCATATGCGGCGTGCGCTCGCCTTCGAGGTAGGGCAGAAAGGTTAGGTCTTCCGCTCCCGCCGGAACACGCGCCGCTTCGGCGGTCATGTCGTTGTAGTTGAGCGATCCATCGCGGCTGAGCGTGTTACGCCACCAACGCAGCGCGATCCCGCCGTTGAGGATGGCGCCCATCGTGTACCAGCGGCCCGGTATGGCGTGGCAGAACGTGTTCAGGCGCAGACCGGGATCGACCTGCGGGCGGCTGGAAATGACCGTCACCTGCCCGCCTGTGCCCAGCGTAATCGAGCCGCGCCCCGGCTCCGCGACGCCGACGCCGACCAGCAGCGCGGCCTGATCGGCAGCGCCCGCGATGACCGGAATCCCGGTGCGCAGGCCTATCTGTTCGGCGGCATCGGGTCGCAGCCTGCCGATCACACTCGCGGATTCTGAGACAGGCGGCAAGATCCCGGTTGTGACGCCGCAGGCCGCCGCCAGTTCCGGGGACCACTTGCGCTGGCGGATGTCGAACAGCCACGTTGCCGACGCGTCGCTCGGTTCCCCAACGATTTCCCCGGTCAGGCGCAGCGCCAGATAGTCTTTGGGTTGGAGCACGGCGCGCGTTTGTGCCAGCGTTTCCGGCTCGGCCTGCGCCAACCACGCGAGGCTCGCTCCGGCGAACCCCGGCGACAGGCGGTTCCCGGCGATCTCGGCAATCTGCGCGGGAGAGAGATGCGACTGGATTTCGTCACACAGCGACGCGCTGCGCCGGTCCATCCAGATCAGTGCGGGGCGCAGCGGTTCCAGGTTCGCGCCGACCAGCACCGCACCGTGCATTTGCCCGGTCAGCCCGATACCCTGGACGTGCACCGGGGCGATCCCGGTTTGCCGCAGCGCTTCGCGCACGGCAGCGGTCACCGCCGCCCACCACGCATCCGGGTCCTGTTCGGCCCAGGCCGTGCGCGGCGTGAGCACCGGATAGCCAGTCTGGCCGACGCCGCGAAGCTGGCCGTTGGCATCGAGCACGACGCACTTGGCGCTTTGCGTGCCGACATCGATGCCGAGTACGATGTCGATGTGCTGCGGGCTGGGTTGCATGGTAAGCCGTCCTTTTTTTCGAAACAGTAAATAGATGGGTGCGGTGAAGGAGGTAATAGTTCGCCTATAAGTATAAGCGTGGTTTGGCGTATAATCTATTCCAACCTGCAATCTACCCGGTGGATGAGTCTAATGAGTTTTCCGCTTCAGCCAATCGACCCGCGCGATCAACGTTTGCCCGCGTTGCCGCCCGATGCGACGTTCGACTTCGCGGCGGTGCTGGCTGGACGCGCCAGCAGCCAGCATACGCAGCGGGCCTATGCGCGCTGGGTGGATCGCTACCTGGAAGACATGGCCGGGCTGGAGCCGACGACCGGTCCCGATCGGATGCGCCGGATGCGTAATTTGCCGCTAGCGGCGCTGCTTCCGGCGATGTCGCCGTCCAGTTTGCGGGCGTGGCTGGGGCGGTTGGCCGAGGAGGGGCAGGGCAAGCAGGGATTGACCCAGGCCCGCGCCGCGTTGGTAACGCTGGCGCAGCTTCTCTCCGAAGCCGGGTGGATCGACGACTATACCAGCGCGGCGATCGGCAACGTGCGCGCGCCCGCCGCCGAAGACGGCCAGCGCCCAGGACGGTGGCTCTCACTGGAACAGCTCCGGCAGCTGATGCGGGCCGCAGAAGCGATTGCGAACAGCGACGCGCAGCGCGCGCGTAACCGGGTGGCGATGTCGATGCTGTGCACGATGGCCCTGCGCCGCGAAGAACTGGCTGACGCGCGGTGGTCTGACTTAAGCACGCAGAACGGGCGCCCGGTGCTGCTGGTGCACGGCAAGGGCAGCAAGGCAGTATATGTGGACGTGCCAGCGGTGGTCGTGGACGCGCTGCAAACGTGGCTGAGCTACGTCACGCCGAAAAAGGGCAGCCCGCTCATTCGCCGGATCTGGCGCGGCGGACACGTGGCGGACTACGGCCTTTCGACCGACGCGCTGTGGCGTATCGTCAACGCGGCGGCGGATGAGGCCGGGTTGGGGCTGGTTTCCCCGCACGACCTGCGGCGCAGCGTGGCGGGCGCGCTGCAACTGAGCGGCGTGCCGATCGACACGATCAGCCGGCTGCTGCGCCATTCCAACGTCGCCGTGACCGAGCGCTACCTGAGCAAGCTGCCGCAACAGAACGAGGGCGCGGTGCTTATGGCGGATCTGCTGGATTTTTAGCGGCGGGGCCCTGATACCTGCTCGACCAGTTTTTCGAGCGTGTCCGGCTCTTTTTTGTCCTCGGTGCGTTCCTGGCGGATGTCGGGCAGCGCTTCGGGCGCAATCAGCCCGTGTTCGGCAGCGTGTACCGCCGCCGCAACCGTATCCTCGACCAGCAGCAGATCGACGCTTGCCTCGGCGGCGTGCGCGATGGCTTCGACGACCAGTTTGACCTCGCGGTCGGGCGTGACATCACGGATGTAAATGGCCTTGATGCGGCCCGGGTACTTCTCCAGCGCTTCCAGGTAAATCGCCGCGTCCTGCTCGCCGCTGTCCCCGATCAGCACGAAGGGCAGATCCGGGTGGGTGGCAAAAATCGTATCGATGGCTTCCAGCTTGTGCTCGACCGGATCGGACCGGAAAAAGTGATCGTCGGCCAGCCCCAGGTTGGTCAGGAACAGCGGCCCCAGCGGGATGCGCCGCACCTCGAAGAAGTCTACCAGCAGATCGTAGAGGTTATAGGGACTGTTCGAGACGTAGTAAATCGGGTTGTACGTGTTCGCCGTGCCCTTTTGCAGCGCCAGGTAAAATTCCGCGACGCCCGCAAAGGGCAGCCGGGTACGCGAATTGCGCAGGAAGGTGTTGCGCGCCATCGCCACCAGATTGAGCACGTCGGTTTTGAGGACCGTGTCGTCCAGGTCGCTGATCACGCCGAACTGCGCGTTGTGCGGCGGCACGATGATCTGGCCCGTCGCGGTGACATGCTGTTCCGGGTAATCGAGCAGTTCGAGCTGGACCTCGTGCCACACGTTATCCAGCGGCAGCGGCGTTTCCCATGCCATGTTGATCTGGAAGACGCCCTCGTCGTTTGCGGTGACTACTTGCTCCTGGTCGCGGAAGCGCGCCCGTATGCGCGCGTGGGGAATTTCCTTGGTGCGGAAGCGGCGGTACATGTTATGCAGATTCTGCCAGATGGTGTCGTTATGGGCGGCAGGCTCTACGTCGTAATCTTCCAGCACGCGGCCTCCCAGATGCAGGCTGTAGGGCGTGCCGTGGCCGAGATAGGGCAGCAGGTGAATCGGCCCCATACCAAGCCGCTCGCGCAGGTCGAGCTTTAGCGCGTCGTACTGATCTTCCACGTTGCTTGCCACATAAGTCAGCACCTCTTTCCAACTACCCATGTTCGGCCTCCGGTGTGGTGAGAAAGCCAGCAGGACGGGATCAGGCCCGTCCCCTGTATCAGACTGCCAATGTCAATCTATTTACGCTCGATCGCTGTATAGTCGTCTTCGTCAGGCGTGTCACCTGTGTCGCCCTCTTTGCGCCACTGGAGATCGCGCTCATCGATGTCGTCGGGTCTGTGGCGTTGGATGATGTGCCGCGCGACGCCCATTTGGGCCGCGTCTGCTGTGACTGTGACCAGAGCAGGCCCTTCGGTTTGCATGCTGGCCTCGGAACCGCCGGGTACTTTTTTACTGATTGCCAGCCCGATATCCTGGCGTGCGAAATTGTGTTCGACCAGTTCATCCACGACCGTTTCGGCGTCGTGCAGCGTCGAGTAGGTGGCGATTATCGTTTTCTTCATGTTGTCTCCTTACATCTCGGACTCAAATCCCATTCTGGAGGCGATTGTCAATTTCGCACCTGTTTACCCTAAAAGGTGCACTCTTCTCCCCGATCCAACTAAACGTATCATGCGCGGGATCGCCTGGCATCGGAAAAAGGACACATTTCCTGCTAGGTCAAGTGGTGGGTGCGCTTATAGGCGCATTGGCCCGATCTTTTCATAAGGCTGCCAGCCGCAAGGCACGCCTTGCTACAATCGGCATAGGAGCATTGTAGTTGTAATGACCATCAATACAGGTAACCGGAATGCTGGGGGCAGACTGCTATGAACTTGAGCGAGGTATGGAAACTTCTAAAGCGCACCATCAAAGAGTGGCAAGAAGATAAAGCCTCACGCTACGCGGCGGCGCTGGCCTATTACACGGTTTTTTCGTTGGGGCCGCTGCTGCTAATCGTGATCGTGCTGGTCGGCGTGGTGTGGGGGAAAGATGCCGCACGCGGACAAATCTACGACCAGTTACAGGATAATGCCGGGGAAGAAACTGCGCGAGCCATTCAAGATCTCGTTCGCAACCTGAACGAATCCCAGTCGGGCGGGTTGGCGGCGGTCATCGGTATTGCCGGTCTGGTGGTGGGCGCTACGAGTATCATCACGCAGTTGCAGGATGCGCTGAACTCGATCTGGGAAGTCGAACTGCGATCGGGAAACGGCATCGTGAATATGCTCAAAGACCGGGGCATGGCGTTTTTGCTGATCGTGGGCATCGGCGGGCTGCTGCTGCTTTCGCTGGTCCTGGACACCGTGCTGAACGGCCTGACGAATGAAATTGCGAATTTGCTGTCCAGCGCGGCCTACGTCGTGCTGCTGCAAGTACTCAACATTGCAGTTGGGTTTGCGCTGCTTGCGCTGGCCTTTGCGATGGTCTACCGGTTTTTGCCCGCTGTCGAGTTGGAATGGTCCGACGTGGGGGTAGGCGCGGTGGTGACGGCGGGCCTGTTCGTCATCGGTCGCTACGCGATCAGCCTGTATCTCGCGCGCAGCAGCACCACATCCGCCTATGGGGCAGCGGGGTCGTTTATCCTGATTTTGCTGTGGGTCTACTATTCCGCGCAGATCTTTTTCGTAGGGGCGGAATTCACTCAGGTCTACGCGCGGCGGCACGGGAGGCAGATCTTCCCCTCCGAAAACGCGCAGCCTGCTCACCAAACCGACTCTAGAGCCGGGTCCATACAGCCGCTGCCGAGTCCGTCCTCAGAGGATAAGCCGCAGGACAAGCAGCGCGATGAGAAACGGGATGAGAGCCGCCCACCGGCTCGCAAACGCCTCACGCAGGTGGCGGTCGCTTCCGTGCTGGCGTTTATTGCCGGGGCCGTGGCGGGCTTCTTTGGCGATAAGGAGTCGGGGGACGTGGATACACGCGTATAGGATCGTACGGCAGGCGGTAGAGACGGTTATTGGAAATGGGAGATGGAACGTATGGCGGACCAAACTCAACGGAATGCGTTAGAAGGCGGCGCGGCCCTCGTAACGTCTGTGGCCGGGCTGGCGCTCGGCTGGATCGGCTACAGCGCGCTGAGAGTGAACCATCACGTGCCCCTGTCGCCCGCGATCGACGCGGAGCGCCGCGCTTTTGTGGACCGGCACGGACGGCTGTTGACCTATTATGCCGACACGAGCGGTACAGGACATCCGCTGGTGCTGGTGCACAGCATCAACGCGGCGGGATCGGCGTTCGAGATGCGCCCGCTGTTCGACTTTTACCGGGGCAAGCGGCCTGTGTATGCCCTGGATCTGCCGGGGTTCGGATTTTCGGACCGGGCAGACCGCGACTATTCGCCTGAGGTGTTCGCACACGCGATCCTCGATCTGCTGCACGAGATCGACGGCCCGGCGGATGTGGTGGCGCTGTCGCTGAGCAGCGAGTTCGCCGCACGGGCGGCCCTGGACGCGCCGGACAAGATCAGCAGTCTTGCGTTTATTTCGCCGACGGGCTTGCAGGCCGACCCGCGCGAGGATCCCGGTAACGATCGCGCGTTGGCGATGCTGTCTTTCCCGTTGTGGAGCCAGGCGATTTATGATGCGCTGGTGACGCGCGCCGGGATTCGCTATTACCTCAAAAAGAGCTTTGCCGGTCCGGTTGATGAAGGCATGGTCGATTACGCCTATACGACAACGCACCAGCCGGGAGCGCGTTACGCGCCGCTGTCGTTCGTGACGGGGATGCTGTTCACGCCCGATGCCGTATCGACGCTGTACGAGCGGCTGACTGTCCCGGTACTGGTACTGTACGATGAAGATGCATTTACCAGTTTCGAGCGTCTGCCCGATCTGCTGGAGCGCTGCCCCAACTGGAACGCGCAGCGCATCACGCCGACGCGCGGCCTGCCGCAGTTCGAACAGATCGCGGATGTGACCCACGTGCTCGATCACTTCTGGACCGCTCAATTTCCACTCTAGTCGTTTGGAGATACAGCTTAAGCAGTGGCTTCCCGGCGGTTCCCTGACAGGGCCGCCGGTTTTGATCGCGCCAGGGTACAAGGCGAGCGTGACTTGCGGTATGCTTACGCGCGTCCGATCGAGCAGGGCACCGTGGAGATGGGTGGCATTGGAAGATATCGAGCAGAAACGGCTGGCGGCGGTTCGCGTGCCAACGGGGACGAAGCGGTACGGGCGGCTGTGGCTCGCCGTGCTGATTCTCCTGGTCGCGGCAGGCACGCGCTTATGGGCGCTGGGAGACGTGCCGCCGGGCTTGCAGCACGACGAGATCTTTAAGGCTGAAGAAGGCCGCCTGCTGGCCGAGTATGGCGACTTCCGGCTGTTTTACCCCAGCAATCAGGGGCACGAGGGGCTGTACGTCTGGCTGCTGGCCGGGTCGTATATGATGTTCGGCACGTCCACTTTGATGATCAAATTCCCGGCGTTCGTCTGTGGGATGATCACGGTCGCGCTGCTTTACCGCGTCCTGTCCGAGCTGTACGGGCGGCTGGCAGGCACGATCGCTGCCGGAGTGGCGGCGGTATCGTTCTGGGCGATCTTCACCAGCCGGGTGGGGCTGCGCGCCGTGACGCTGCCGGTTGCCCTGCTGCTGGTCGTGTGGGGGCTGCACCGGCTGCTGCGTCCCGATCCCCGGCGCGCAAGGCGGTGGGGGCTGGCGACGGCAACCGGGATCGCGCTGGGACTGACGATCTACACCTATACGTCCTCTGTCGCGCTGTACGCTGCCTACGCGATTTTTGCTGCCGGGCTGGTAGTGCTGGATCGCGCTGTGCTGCGCCGCCGCCTGCCCGAATTGGCGCTGGTGACGGCACTCGGCGTGGGGCTGGCCCTGCCAATGGTGTATATCCGGCTGACCGATCCAGAAGGGCTGAACCGCGCGCAGACCATCAACCGCCCTTGGGAATCGTTCAAGCAGGGCGATCCCGACGAGCTGATCGACAACGCGCGCGGTCTTGCGGGTATGCTGGTCTTCACGGGCGATCCCGAGTGGCGTTACAACGTCGCGGGGCGACCCCTGTTCCTTCTGCCAATCGGGCTGCTCGGCTACCTGGGGCTGGCTCTGATGGCGTGGCGGATCAAACGTCAACCGCTAAACCTGCTGCTGATCGCGGTCGCGTTTGCCGGTCTGATCCCCAGCCTAGTGACGGTTTCCGCGCCGTCATTTCTGCGCTCGATCGTGACGCTCCCCGCCGTGATGGGGTTCGTCGCGGTGGGGACGGTCCAGGTGGGGCGTTGGCTGGGGCGGCGACGCGCGGCGCGGTGGGCCGGGGCGCTGGGTGTGGTGGTGATCGGCGCGACGGCTGCCGCCGATCTGCCCGCGTATTTCGAGACGTGGCCGCGTAACGATGAAGTCCAGGCGATTTACCGGGACGACCTCGCGCAACTTGCCGCCGATCTGCGCGGCAGCGGCGAGACGGTCGTGTTCGCTTCTACGCCCAACCACGAGCTTGATCCACTGCTGTACAAGTATTCCGATCCGCCTGCCGAACCGCGTGTCGTCTTTTTTGACGCCTACGCGAATATCGTGCTCAGCGAGCAGCCCACGCTGTTGTTCGTGTCGCCGCTGTCGCCCATTTCGCCGCCGCAAGCCGACTGGCTGACGGAAGCGAACGGCACACGCTACGAGGGGCAGGTGCTGCGCAAAGATGGCGACGTGGCTTTCGACGTGTACCGGCTGAGCGCGGACGGAGACGCCCTCGCGGCGCGGCTGGCACAGGTCAGCCAGCGACCTCTGTATCTGCCCGGCGCGGATAGCATGCCGTCTGCCGACCTGGATACCTGGGCGGAAACCGCGCCCTATCCGGTCAACTTTGGGGACGTCGTGCAGTTGGCAGGCATCGACATTCCGCGCGAGCAGGTCACGGGCGAAAATGATGGCGTCAACCTGCAGCTCTATTTACAGCCGCTCGTCTCGGCGCAGGATCTTCCTTTGAACGTATTCGTGCACCTGCTGTCGCCGGACGGGCAGATCGTCGCCCAGCGCGATCTTCTGGGCGTGTCGCCGCTCTACTGGCAGACGGACACGACGATCATGCAGGATAACTTCGTGCCGTTCTGGACGCCTGTGCTGCCCGGACGCTACGTGCTGAGCATGGGCGTGTATGACTGGCGCAGCGGGACACGGCTGCCGGTGTTGGGGCCGGATGGCAGCGCGCGGGGCGATCACGTGCTGCTGGGAACGATCGAGGTCGTGGAACGCGGCGAATAGGCAGCAAAAAGCCCTGCAAAAACGCAGGGCTTTCGACTTTTTCGTTCCGCGCTTTAGCGGCTGATCAACTCGTCGCGGTTGGTCTTGAGCGTCACGCGCTCGGTGTTCACGCTGGCGACCTGGCTCAACGGCGCATAGCGGTCGGAGCGCAGGAAGCCGCTGTCGATCTTGATGTAGCCTTCGCGGATCAGCGTGCTGCGCACTTCTTCCGGCAGATCCGAGCCGGGCATCAGCGCTTCCGCGATATCTTCCATCAGGGAATCCTCGCCGATTTGATTCGGATCGGTGGCCGTGGCGGACTCGACTTCCGGCGTGGCCGGGTTTTCGTCGCCAAACTGCACGTAATCGACCGTTCCGATCTTGTTGCCCTCGACGTCGTAGACATCCATGCCTTCGTGGATGGATTCCAGCATCGTCGTACCAAGTCCCTTGTCCATACCCAGGCTTGTCATCACAATCTCCTTCTGAATCTCGTTTGCTACTTACTCGCGTTACAGTACGTCTCAAGGTCCGATCTATCTGCCTCTAACATTACTCTGGGTGCCGCGAATTCACATGCGCTGGGTGGTGGATTTCAGGGTAGGTGAGGTGGCGCATTCGCATTGGGCCGGATAGGGGACTGCTGCGCTTCCTCAGCCGGAAAGCGCGCATTCGCGCAAGAACGCGGCGGATGCGATCTTGAAGCGCAGCTGTGCGTTGTTTGCTGCTCTTGCCGCTGAATTTGACTCGATCGTGCTGCCGAAGATCGTCTCGTGGCGGTCGCGCCGGGTGGTCAGGCCGAAAAACACGTTACGCCGCTGGCGGAATGTGTGCATAGAGACTTTAGCACAACATTCGGGCCAGGCGGCGTTGACTGAGACAACGTTTGGCGTGCTGATGGAAGTGAGGTACGGGTTACAGCGGGCTTTCGACGCGTTCGCGGGCCATGCCAGCGCTTCCGGGGTTTTCGTACACGGCATGGATCGTATTTACCAGTGCGGAAACCGACACGGTTTTGAGCAAGTATCCAATTGCGCCCGCCTGAAGCGCCGACTGGATCATCGACTTTTCCCGAAGGCCGGTCAGCACAACGACCCGTGTATCGGGAAGGGACGCGCGAATGGCGCGTGTCGTGGCAACGCCATCAATCCCTGGCATTGCAAGATCCATCAGAACCACATCTGGTTGAAGTGTTTCACACAGCCGAATGGCTTCAGCGCCATTGCTGGCTTCTGCAACAAGATCGAGATCTGGAAATTCCTCCAGGGATATCGCCAGTCCCTCACGTACGGATGCACTGTCATCCACGATCATAACTTTGATGGGCATATGTGTATCTATCTGTTGGAGTAGGTTTACCACTTCTGCCAGCTAAGCTGACTAACCAAGCATAAGACAAAAGGTCGCCCCTGACACGGGCGAGTCGGGGAAAATAGTCGTGGGTGACTAGGCCTATACTGGTCTAGGTCAACTGGACAATTTGCTTCTGGATCGCCAGGGCTGCTGCTTCGGTGCGCGTCGCCACGCCAAGCTTGGATAAGATGCTGCTCACGTGATTCTTGATGGTGGACGGGCTGACCGTCAGCACGTCCGCGATCTGCGCGTTGTTGAGCCCCTTGACCACCAGCGACAGAACTTCCAGCTCGCGCTCGGTCAGGTCGTGGCCGGGAGGGGCGGGCTGGGTGGTGGCATGAATCAAAACGCGCGTTGCTTCGGGCGACAGGGTCGGCTCACCGTTTTTCGCGGCGCGGATCGCCGCGGCAAGATTGTTCGCCTCGATGTCCTTCAGCAAATAGCCGATCGCGCCTGCTTCGATGGCGCCGGTGACGTAATCCTTCTCGTTGAAGCTGGTCAGCGCGAGCACCTGTACGTTCGGAAACTGCTGGCGAATGGCGCGCGTCGCGCTGATGCCGTCCATTTCGGGCATCAACATGTCCATCAGCACGACTTCGGGCTGGTGTTCTTCGCACAGCCGGATGGCTTCCAGTCCGTTGCTGGCTTCGGCAACCAGCTCCAGGTCGGGGAAAACGTCCAGCAGCGTGGCGAGGCCCTCGCGGACGATGGTGTGATCGTCAACTATCATGACTCGGATGCTGGGATTACTGCTCATGCTTCATCTCCATTGCGGTTAGTTTCGAAGCCAGGATATGCGGACCTGTGTTCCCTGACCTTTTGCGCTGGTAACGGTACATGTCGCGCCAACTGCCGCGGCCCTTTCTTTCATTATACCGACACCGAAGTGTCCGGCGGGTATTTCTTCGGGATCGAAGCCGTCGCCGTTGTCAGCGATGGACATTTCCACCGCTTCCGTGGTGCAGTGCAGATCGATATCGATCTGCGTTGCCAGTGTGTGCTTCATGATGTTGTTCAGAGATTCCTGTGCGATGCGGTAGAACACCATCTGAATATCGGCGGGCAATCCGCAGCCCTCGTCCGCGTTCAGGTTGATCTGGGCACGCGTGCGGCTGGCGATGGCCTCGGAAAGCTGGCGGAGCAGGTCATCAATGCCCACTTCGACCAGTGCGGTTGGCCTCAGTTCTAACAGCAGTGTGCGCATTTCGGCCAGCGCACCTCGTGTAAGCTGCTTGAGGCGGGCCAGCTTTTCGCGCCCCTTATCGGGATTGGCTTCCCACATGGTCGGGAGCACGTCCGCGATCAGGCTGGCGGACCATAGGGTTTGGCTGACCGCGTCGTGCAGCTCGTGGGCAAGCCGCTGGCGTTCCTGCAACGTTGCCAGTTCCTGCGCCTGGGCGAAAAGCTGCGCGTTGCGGATAGCGATGGACGCCTGATCTGCGAACGCGCCCAGGCGTTCAGCGTGCGATACGGTGAAATAGCCGGGTGTTGCGCTTTCAAGGTTGATGAATCCGATAATTTCCTCGTTCCAGTGAATGGGCGCGCCCGCGTAGGACCGCAGCCATGCATCTCCCGGCCACGCTGCCCACTCGCTGGTGTCCGCGTTATCTGTGTCGGAAATTGCCAGCGGCTGTCGCGTCATCGCCATACGACGCAGGTTCGGGTGATCGTCGATGGCATAGGTCTGCGTGAGCAGGTTGGGATCGAGCGTACGTTCGTTATAGCCGTGACTGCCCGCGATCCGCGCCCGCCCACGCTCGACCAGCATAATGTTTGCGACGTCATGCGGCACGACGCGCCCAAGCTGTTCCAGGATGCGTTCCAGCACTTCTTCCAGGTTCAGCGTGCGGTTGAGCGCCGCGCTGGTATCGCGCAGGGCTTCGGCCAGCGTGCGCTGTTCGCGCTCGGCCTGTTCGGTGCGGCGGTGCTCTCGGATCTCGCGCTTGAGCAGCTTGTTCGCAACGACCAGCTCGGCGGTGCGCTCCGACACACGGTGCTCAAGCTGAACGTTGGCCACACGGACCTGTTCGTGCAGGCGCGCTTGCTGGATGGCGACCGCGAGCTGGTTGGCGACCTCCTGCACAGTTTCGATGTACTGATCCTCAACCGGCATCCCATCTTCGATGCCGAGGTTGATCGAGCCAATGAGTGAGTCCTGGTAGATCAACGGCATACTGATGAACGATCCCTGTCCATCAAAGGGATTGGGATAACTGCTGTTGTGGCCGTTTCTACCGTGCCCGCCCTGGTTTTTAACCAGCACGTGCTCTCCCTGCCGGAGTTGTTCCAGGTTGGGGAAGCGATCCAATGCCAGTTGGTCGCCCGCGGCAAACGGCGGGTGATCGGCGCTAACGGCGAGCGCCTGCGCGGTGTTGGCCTCCAGGTCGAACAGGGTCACGCTGGCGCTGGTGCTGGGAACCAGTTCGCGCAGTTTTGCCATAGCCGCGGCGGCGATTTCTTCTGCGGAGCGCGCGGTGAGGATCGCCCGGTCGATTTCATGGAACGCTTCCAGACGCGTGGTGTAGTGCTGAAGCTGGGCCTCGGCTCGCTTGCGGTTGGTGACGTCACGCACGATGGCCTGCTGTGCAGGACGCCCCACATAGGTGATCGGCGCGGCAGTGACTTCAAAATACATCGTCTCGCCGTCTTGTTTAACGAGGTGCCCTTCCATGATACGCCTGCGGGCGTGCTGCATATCCAGGTTAGCGGGGTGCTCTTGCGTGTCGCGGATCGCCTCGGAAACGTTCAGGCCGGGCGCGCCGATGATCTGGGACAACTGCGGCCCCTTGAGCAGCTCCGCGCCCGCCCGGTTGGTGTAGAGCACCTTCTCGTCGTCGTACACGACGATCATTTCCGGCGACAGCTCGATCAACTGGCGATAGCGCATTTCACTTTCTTTGAGCGCGGTTTCCCCGTTTGCGCTTTCGATCGCCGCGGCGAGCACATTGGCGACCGACTGCAAGAAGTGAATCTCATCGGGGGTGAAGGTGCGAGAGCGAGTGGTATGCGCGCCCAGAATACCGTACACCTGCTGGCCGCTGTTGATCGCCACACTGACGCCGCTGGTCACGTTGTGATCGCTGAGCAGCGCCGGGATCTTGAAGCGCGTTTCGTTCGGCGCGTCCAGAATCACCACCGGCTCAACCGAGATCAGGGTCTGGCCGACCTGCGAATCCTCACTCACGTCGATGGTGGCCTGCCCGACGGTTCCCTCGTGCCACCCGATTCCCGCGACCATGCGCAGCGTCTTTTTGCCGGGCAGGAGTTCGAGCACTTTGCCGTATTCGACGTTCAGGTAATAGCGGATCACCTCCACGGCACGATCCATGAGCGAGCGCAGGTCGGTTCCGCCCAGGGCCGTTTGTCCAAGCTCGGCCAGGGCGGCCTGCTGCCGGGCGCGTAAGTCGCGCTCGGCTTGCGTGCGCTGGATGTCTTCCGACATGCGGTTGAACGCGTCGGCCAGGACCTCCAGCTCGTCCCCACTGTGAACTTCTACCCGGGGCGCGACGTTGTCACGGCCCATCGAGCGCGCGGCCTCAGTGAGACGGCTGAGCGGGCGGGTCAGCCGGGCCGAGAACCAGAACGCCAGCCCCACCGCGACCAGACCGACCGCGCTCATCAGGGCGATCACGCCGCCGATGATGTCGCGGATGGTCTTCTGGATCGACGCGTTTGACTTGGCGATCTCGATTACGCCGAGCGTCTCGGTTGCGCTCTGCCCGCGCAGAGGGCCGTAGACCGCGTGATAGGCGCTGCCGTCAACTTTGATACTGGAGTGCTGCGCACTCCTGTTTTTGATGTCCAGATCGCGCGACGTTACGTTGAGTGTCGTGTAGACGCGCCTGTTGTCCACGATCAGCGAGACGTCTTCGCCGGTCGATTGTTTGAGATCATCCACGAAAGCTTGATCGAGGGCCTGGCCCACGACGATCGTTCCCAACAGCGCGCCGTCCGCGTCGTTGCTGACGAGCGGGACGCCACCGACGGCGTAGACGGGGCCGCCTTCCACATATTCGAGCGTTTCAACCGTTTTGCCTTGCAGGGACCACTCGACCACATTGCGATCGTTCACGCTGTCGCCGTAGCGTTCGGGGGCGTGCGCGCGCGCCAGCACAATGCCTTCCCCGTCGGTGATGGTAATCGTATCGTCTCCCTGCTGGATCTGGTACAGCTCGATGATGCGCTGGATTGCGTCGTGATCGCCATCCGCGACGGCGGTCTGCAAATCCCCGCGCAGGGCCAGCGCAGCAGCATCGGCGCGCGCATCCTTCTGGTGAAGCCGGATGATGAGCTGTACCGACTGCCGGTCGTCGAGCAGTTCGTCGATCGCCTGATCGTTGATGTAGAGGCTCAGGCGGTGTAGGCTGAGCGCCACACTGATCCCAACGGTCAGGACGGTCAGTGCGAGGAGTGCAAGGGCGAGCTTGCTGCGAATGCTGAGACGAAAGGGCATAGCTAACCCGATGTACAGGTTTATGGACTGACAAAAAAAGGAGCTGCTTGTAGG
>NZ_DAISHJ010000010.1:0-4888 GCF_036822615.1 Aggregatilinea sp.
CGCGTATACGAGGTCCAGATGACCCGCGCCCGCCGCTGCGATGAGGCGCGGCGCGAACCCTGCCCCAACTGCCGCCAGCGCAGCGGGCCAGGGATGCAGCCCGGTCCGGCGCGCCCAGGCCCACATGCCCATGCCGCCCAGCAGCAGGTGCAGCCAGAGCTGTAGATTCAGGTGTGCGATGGGATCGATCAGCAGCACGAGCCACTGGAAGGGATACCAGACCTTGTTGAGCGGATTTGCCGCGAAAGGCTGCCCGCTCATGATCAGGGGACGCCACAGGGGAAAGGCGTGATCGTCCAGAATGCTCTGGCGCAGATACAACGCGCCCGGCCAATGGCTGGTTACCGCGTCAGAGAACTCCGACTCAGGCGGAAAGGGCAGGCTGTGCTCATCCAACCCGACCAGCAGCAAAAACGCTGCGAGGCTGGCAGCAAGCAAGGCATACGGGGCCGCAGTCTGTCGGGCGTTATGCGGGGCCAAGGTCGTAGATGGTGACCTCACCCTGTTCTACCTTTTGCTGGATGCGATCTTCAGGGATGGCGTCGATACACTTGCCGATTGGCCCGCTGGTGGGGCCATTTTCGTCGATGAAGGTCCGTTCGCGCGGTCCCCACACGATGTAGCGGACCTGGAACGGCAGATCGTCTCCCAGCAGCGTGGTGCAATCCCGGCCCAGATACCAGTCTTCGACCTGCGCCAGCCGCTCCTCGTTCGGCACGGTTTCGAACTCGTGCCCGTAGACGACGCGCTGATCGGTATAGGCGGGAACCCACAGGCTGAATGTCGGTTCGGCCAGGACGACCGTGTTGGGTGTGCCCTCCTGGTCCAGCCATTGGAGCGTGTTCCAGTAATCCGTTTCCATCAGGATGCCGCCGGAAAGTCCGCTTTCCTTATCGACCACAGCGCCGAACAGCGGTACGCCCAGGTTCAGGATATTGGAAGGGACCAGGAACACGACGAGCGCGATCATCGCAGGGGCGCGCCAATCACGCGGGATCTTGTAAAACCAGTAGTCTTCCAGCGCGCGGACGGCGAAGTAGACCAGCGGAATGATCAGGCCCAGGGCCAGACGGCGCTGCAAATTGAAGGGCACGTAGAGTCCGGCGACGTTGATCACGAACCACAGCAGCATGAACTGGTCGCCGTCCCGCTCGAAGCGCCGCACGGCCCGGATCAGTCCCGGCACGGCGACGAGCAGCAGCAGTCCATAGCCGAACAGGTACAAGTAGGGCGCGGGCGAGGGCGTCTGGTTCTGCTGATTGAACTCGCCCATAATGTCGTTGAATCGAAAGACCGCGACGTCATAAATAGCGAAGGGCACGGCTGGCAGCCACAGCATAGAGGACCAGCGCAGCTCGTGTACCGGAAATTCACGCGTGAGCCGGTAGCGAATGAGTACATATATCACCAGCGCCCCGCCGATTGGGACCAGGGCGGTGGGCTGGATGAGGGCCAGGAGCATCGACAGCAGCATGACCGTCAGACCACCATTGTCGACGGACGGCTCGGCCTGATAACCGCGCCGGAAGACGGTGATGTAGGTCGAGGCGATCAGTGCCAGCGCCGCGATGCTGAGGGGGAAGTGCGGGTTCGTATAGGCGGCAAACAGCGGGAATGCCTCGGGAATATTCATGTCCGCTGCAATTTCGCCCGATCCGAACAGGAGGAGCAGCCAGCCCAGGCCCGATCCGACGGCGATCAGGGTGAAAAACAGGCGTCTTGGCCTGAGCCGGACCCAGATCGTTGCTCCAAGCTGGTACAGCGCGATGAACATGAACAGGCTGGTGGCGACGCGCGCGAGGTGGAAAATGATGACGTCAGACAGGCCGGTCAGCAGCGCGATGTGGCCCAGAAAGATGTAAAACGTGTGGAACCCTGCTCCGTCGTGCGCTTCGGGCGTGTGTCGCAGCTCAAACAGCCACGCGCCGCGGCGGCCTTGTTCGATCTTCGAGAGATAGGTGGCGCCATCTTTGGGATTCGAAAGAATGCCCATAAAATGAACACCTTCGGCCTGTTGGTTGCTGGCGAGTGCCCACGCATAAGGGAGGAGCGTCAGGGCTACCAGCAGCCCGCTTACGATGATAACCCATCGCCATTCGGCCCTCGAGATCTCTACCGAACGCAGTGTGTGCATAACTTTCCCTGTGCGCAGCAGGTATCTATCGACGAACAAGTACCCTCACGGGTTTGCCGCGATGCTACCCTGTAGTATAATGCGACCTGCTTATTTGTGCTTTAATGGTATTTTAAGCCGCCTTGATTCTGCGCTCATTGTACATCAGCCTGCTGGATGCGCCAGCCTACGGGGGAATATGAGCCAGCAACAAGCGCTCTACCGCCTTCAGAAAATCGATACCGAACTCGATGCCCGGCGTGCACGCCTGCGTAAAATTAACGTGCTGCTGGAAGGCAACACGGAACTGCGTGCTGCCCGGTCGGCAGTGGAGGCGCTCAAAAACGACCTCGCGCCTCACGAAGCGCACGTCAAAGACATGACCCTCGAAAACCAGTCGGTGATCTCGCAAGCATCCGAGCTGTCTGCCCGGTTGTATGGCGGCGAGGTCAGCAACCCCAAAGAGCTTCAGGAGATGGAAGACAAAATCGCCGAGCTGAAGCGTCGCCGCAGCCAGCTTGAAACGGATCTGCTGGAAGAAATGATGGTGGTCGAGGAGCTTCAGTCGTCGCTTGCTGCCGCGTCGGACACATTGAGCGCGGCTGAAGCGGCATGGAGCGGCGATCAAACTTCGCTGCGCGAGGAACAGAAGCGCGTCAAGAAGGAAGGCCGCGCGCTGAAGGCCGACCGCGAGACCGCGCTGGCTGCCGTGGACCCGGAAAATCAGGCGTTGTATGAAGAACTCCGCACACAGCGTCAGGGGATAGCGGTTGCGCTGCTGAAGGGCGACACGTGTACCGGGTGTTGGGTGGATCAGACGGCGAACGTCGTGCAGGAAGTGCGCCGGGGAAAAGGTATTGTAACCTGTACGAGCTGTGGGCGTATTTTAGTGACACCGTAAGGCGTTGGAGGCGGTCATGGATTTCGATGTGCCCTCGTTTTTACTTGGCGCTGGTGCGGCGACCGGGGTTTCGCTGGCGGTGTGGCGGTCGCGGGCGCGGCTGGCCGCGCTTCAGCAGTCCACCGAGTCGCAGATTGAAGGCACACGCCAGTACATTGGCCGTAGCGCCGAAGGGCGTTATGCACGCGATATCGTCGATTACTTCCAGCACCGGCATGTGGCTGGAAGCCTGTTCGAGCTGAGCGACGTGCTGCTGGAGCCGCGGTTGCTTCCGGCTCCCGATCCGGTGATCGTGCCGGGCAGCGAAGACGCCCCACCCAGCGTGTTCGACGTGGTGCCCGTCTGGCACGATATGCCCCACAGCTACAGCCCCTATAATCTTGAAACAATGTCCCTGAAAGATTTGGCCAGCGGCGATCGCCACGTGGCGCTGTTGGGCGTGCGCGGCATGGGCAAATCGACCGCGCTGCTCACCCTGGGCTTGATGGCCTTTGGCGAGGTCTCGTTTGAATCGCTCGAAGATCTGTCGCGCCGCACGGTCGAGGAGCAGGAGAAAAATCTCTCGCCAGAGGAGCGCAAGCAGCGCGAGCAGGAGCGCGAGCGTTTGCATACCCGCGCCATGACGCGGCTGGAAGAAGCGAAGGAACGCAAGCAGGAAGGCGCGTCGGAGACTGCCGTCGAAAAGTCGTCCGGACATCAAATTACGACGCTCATTCCGATCTATTTCCATCTGGCCGATCTAGACCTGGATCCCGCGCTGTACGGTCGTGGCGAATCTGCCGACCCTGCGGAGCCCGTCGTTCAAGCGGTGCAGCGCCAGGTGAGCAACGTAACTTCCCAGGTGGTCGGCAGCGTGGTTTATCCCGCGCTGGATGCGGGGATCGGGGTCGTGCTGATCGACGGCATCGACGATCTCGCTCCGGCAGCGCGCGAGGCCTATTACCCGTGGCTGGCGCAGTTCATGGAAGTATACGGCCAGAATTTGATCGTGGTCGCCGGACCTCCGGCGGGCTACGAGCCGCTGACAGCCCTCGGTTTCACACCGAGCTTTTTGCGGGCATGGCGCGACGATGATTACGCGCTGCTGGCAGAGCGGTGGGTCGCCGCTCGGATGGCGAAGTCCAAGCGGCAGTCGGCAACCCTGCCCGACGACCAGACGATGCGCCGCCTGACCGCCGATAACCGGGGGCGCACCATGCTCGACGTGTCGCTTAAGCTGTGGACGGGGCTGGTCGATGATGCGCGCCTGACCGGGCGCGCTGGGTGGTACGATGCCCTGATTACGCGCCAGCTTTCCCATGCCGAGCTGCGCGAGTCGGTTGCGGCGGTGGCCGTGCCGCTCATCGAGGCGGGGCAGCCGCTGCCGCGCGAGCGGTTGGTAACGACGCTGCGTGAGGCCGGGCAGAGTAAACCCGACGCGCTGCTGGATGCGCTGCTCGAAGGTGGGTTAATCGTCCGGCATGGCGACGACGCGCTGGCATTTGCTCACCCGACCATCGCCAGTTACGCGGCGAGCGAGGGGATCACAGACGGCGAATCGGAGCTGCTGGTCGAGCGGGCGATGAATCCGGCGTGGCAGGAGGCTATCGGCTTCGCGGCGTCGCGCGTCAGCAATATGCTGCCCGCCGTTTATCGCCGCCTGAGCGCCGCGCCCGACCTGCTGTACAGCAACCTGTTCGACCTGATCCAGTGGCTGCCCGATTCGCCGCCGGATGCGTCGTGGCGGGGCGATATCTTCAAGCGGCTCGCGGCGGCGTTGATGGCGCCCGACCAGTACCCGGTCGTGCGCGAGCGCGCGATGGCCGCGCTGATCGCGTCCCGCGACAAAAACGTTTTGTTCGTGCTGCGGCAGGCGCTGCGCGCAAGCGACAAGG
>NZ_DAISHJ010000010.1:4898-42047 GCF_036822615.1 Aggregatilinea sp.
GGAGATCCGGCAGTTGGCGTGCATCGGCCTGGGTGCGCTGGGCAACCCCGAAGCCGTCAAGGATCTCGCGCCCATGCTGACGGATTCCGAGCGCAACGTACAGCTTGCCGCCGGGCTGGCCCTGGGGGCGATCGGGACCGAGGCCGCGTTGGAAGTGATGGTGCAGGGACTTCTGGATGGCACGGAAGAACTGCGCCGCGCCGTAGCCGAAGCCCTGGCCGCGATCCCCGATGTGGGCTATGCCATTCTGCGCGACGGCATCCAGGCGGAAGATATCATGATTCGCCGCGCGACCGTGTACGGCCTCAGCCGCGTGAAGGCTCCCTGGGCGCTGACGGCGCTCTACCGTGCCATGCTGGAAGACGAGCAGTGGTACGTTCGCGCGGCGGCGGAAGAAGCGTTCATGGAAGCGCAGTCGCCCGCGCGTGAGGGGCCGCACGCCCATCCAGAAGCAGATTCGCTGACGTGGCTGATCCAGTGGGCGGCAGAGCGCGGCGAAGGTGTGCCCGCCGGGTCCAACGCGCGGCAGGTATTGGTACGCGTTCTGCAAGAAGGTCAGCCCGTGTACAAAGTGATGGCGGCCTCGACGCTGGGCCTGCTGGGGCACTTCCAGGCGCTTAAGCCGCTCTATGCCGCCCTGCGCGACCGGCATCCCGAGGTGCGCAGCGCCGCTTATCAGGCGTTGGCGATGATCCAGTTCCGCACCGGGGAACCGCTCCCGGGATTGGCGTAAGGGCAGCGCAATCAGTAAGCTGTTTCACAGGCGTTCGCAACAAAAAGAGCATGCCAGACGGCATGCTCTCGTTTTTTCCGGCGGATAATGCTTGATTTACTGCCCGCTGATCTCTGCCGTCGCGTCCGGCGCGGGGATCGGCAGCGCATCGCTGAGGATTTCCGGCAGAATCTCGTCCTCCGGCGCGCACAGCACGAAGTCGCGGATGTTCGTGTGGTAGATCAGCGACTGCGCAGCCCCGCGCAGCACGATGCGATAGCCGGGGGTGATAACCTCGTCATACGTGACGTCGGTTTTGGGACAGCCCAGGCTTGTATCCGGCCAGTCCACCGCCAGCAGTCCGACGAGATCGATCTGCGCGTCCGGCACGCCGAGCCGCTGCGCGGCGTCGTGCGTGACCAGCTCGGCCATCGACCCGGCCACGGGATCGATCGGCAGCGGCTTGCCTTCCTGGGCCAACCAGCCGGGATCGTCGCACTCGAAGATCGTGTCCTCACGGTCGGTGTGATACACCACGATGCGGTTTCCGGTGCTGAGCAAAATGCGGTAGCCGGGGATGATGGCGCTGCTGACGTCGGTCGTGCCCGCGCCACGGGACGCGCAGCCGAGCGCCGTGTCCGGCCATGTGAAGGCTTCCACGCTCAGCAGGCGGATATCCTTGCGGTCGACGCTGCCCGCACT
The DNA here is from genome assembly GCF_036822615.1 of Aggregatilinea sp. Classification (NCBI taxonomy): domain Bacteria; kingdom Bacillati; phylum Chloroflexota; class Anaerolineae; order Aggregatilineales; family Aggregatilineaceae; genus Aggregatilinea; species Aggregatilinea sp. Next base: position 6,313 of record NZ_DAISHJ010000010.1, read on the forward strand.
TGCCAGATCGTCCATTGCTTGCAGGATGAACGCCTCGGCATCGGCGGGAATTTCCAGAACGTTAACAGGGGTGGGGGTCACGCCGATGGCAAGCGCGGACGGAAGGTCGGTCGCAGTGGGCGGCAGGGTGGCTTGCGATGGCAAAGGAAGCGGCGTCAGCGTGGCAGTTGGCGGCACAAGCGTGCGAGTCGGCACGGGGCCGGGCGTTGCGTCATCTCCGCCACAGCCCGCCGCCAGCAGCACAATACCCACCAGCGCGGCCAGCCATTTCGGCGCAGGTTTTGCTCGCTCAGACACGCCCCACCTCGCTTCGCGGGAGCGGGATCGAGAATGCCAGTCAGGCTAACAGCCGCTCGTCGATCCAGCTCGGAGAAATGCCATCCACACTGATAATCTTCTTTGGCTGGTTTTCCCCGGCCACGATCGTGATTTGGGAGGGATGGACGTCGAGCACGCTGGCAAGGAACTTGATGAGTTGTGCATCTGCATAGCCGCCTGCCAGCGGCTCGGTCAGGCTGATCTGGATCGACCGATCCTGCAACACCCCGACGACACCAATTTCGTCGGCTGCATCGATCACCATCACCGCAAATGCAGCGCCTCGCTTAGCATCGGTGATATTAAACTCGCGCGGCATGCTGTTCCCTTTCGCACCCGGGCGGTGATGGGCCGCGCCGGCTAGCACTTACGCAAACATCTGCACCAGGATCTGTCCCAGGACTTGAAGCAAAATGATAGCGATGATGGGGCTAAAGTCAAGTCCGGCGGCAGGGGGCATCAAATCTCGTATCGGTTTCAGCACCGGTTCGGTCAGATCGATCAGGGTACGGGCGAGGGGACTGCTGGGGTCGATCTGGACCCAGCTCATCAAAACACGCGCCAGGATGATCATCGAGTAAAGCTGAATGAATAGTGCAACCAACTCGGCCAAGGTTCGTTCTCCTCACAGTGCAAAGCCTATCATAGTACACGGTAAAGTCGCGCGCCGTTCAATTGCACGGGCTATGGCGTCCCGCGCGAGCCAAAAATGGCGCGTCCCACCCGTACCAGTGTCGCGCCTTCTTCCACGGCGACCGGGTAATCGTCCGACATGCCCATGCTGAGCTGCGACCAATCGGTGGCGGGAAACTCTTCCGCCAGCGCGTCGCGCAGCTCGCGCAGCGCCGTAAATACGGGCCGGGCCTGTTCTGGCTCGTCCACGATGGGCGCCATCGTCATCAGGCCGCGGATGTGGAGCTGTGGCAGTGCCAGAAGCGCGGTTACATCGTCCCACAATGCCCGGCGAACCGCCGGATCGTCGCGCCATGCCGCCATGTGCCAGCCTTCTTTGCTGGCCTCGCCGGAGACGTTGATCTCCAGCAGCACGTCTAACTGCGATTGGCGCTCACTTAATATACGGGCAAGCCGCCCGGCGAGTTTCAGGCTGTCGAGCGAGTGCACCAGCGCGAAACCCTCCGTCGCGTAACGTGCTTTGCGGCTTTGCACGTGCCCGATTAAGTGCCACTCGACCGGCGTGTCGCACAGCCGCGCGACCTCGGCCATTTTGCCGATGGCTTCCTCCGGGCGATTTTCGCCAAAGCGCCGCTGGCCTGCGGCGGCAGCTTCCGCCACGACCTGCGCCGGGTGGGTTTTGCTGACCGCAATCAGCGTCACGTCGTCTGGCGAGCGATCCGCGCGGGCGCACGCACGGCGAATCTCGTCGTAGACAGCCGCGAGCCGTCCTTCGATCGTATCTGGTGTTTCCATCCGGTTAAGTTTACTCCCTCAGCGCGATCATCACACCAAAGCGCCCGGTTTTGCCGCGTTCGGCGCGATGAGAGAAAAACTCGTCCGTGTGACTGGCCGTGCAGATCCCCGCGATCTCGATCTGCCGTACGCCCGCGCGTTCGAGCGCGGTCCGGTTGGCGGCCCACAGATCCAGGTATGCGCTGCCATCACTCGCGCGGTGCACCAGTCCATCCGTGCCGCCGAAAGCCTCTGCAGTCGCTTCGACGACTTCCGGCCCCACCTGATAGCGGTCCGGGCCGATGGCCGGACCGATTCCGGCGAGCAGGGCTTCCGGCTGGGTGCCGAACGCCGCTTGCATCGCCTGCACGATGCGCCCCGCCATGTTCTGAACGGTGCCGCGCCAGCCTGCATGCGCCAGCCCGATGGCGTCGTGGTCGGGATCGTACAGCACGATTGGCGTGCAGTCCGCAAAGCGCATGGAAAGCGGCACGCCGCGCTGGTTGGTGATCATGCCATCGGCGCGCGCCAGCCAGCGCCGGTTGTCCGCCCGCGCGTGCACCAGGACCGTATCGGCGCTGTGTACCTGCCAAACGGTGCACGCCCGCGCCGGGTCGAGATCGAGCGCGTGATAGGCTCGCTGAAGATTCTCGTTGACGGCGTGCGGATTATCGCCCACCGTGCCGCCGAGGTTCAACGACGACCACGGCGCGGCGCTGACGCCGCCCAGCCGCGTGAAGATCCCGTGCGTGAGGGTGTTGTGACCGGCCAGGCTCTCGAACTGGTAGTATACGGGGCCGCTGCCGTTGATTCGCCTCACACGCTTATCCTTTCCTCTTCCGTTCGCTGCGATTATAGCGCACCGCCGGACGGCCCGTCGAGGCAGTTCTGGGGCGCTGTGCCACCTATGAATCGCGCGTGCGCATTGCACGCCTCTCTCGCGGTAGGTACAATTACACTTATGGCGAAACTAACCGATAAATTCAATGTGCTTATACGTTCCAGTGTGCGCGGCGTATTCGGCAGTGGCTCGGACCAGCCTCCGAAGCTGGGCAAAGACGCGGCACGTCAGGCGGAAGCGCTGCGCGCCGAGGTCAACAGCGCGCTCGATGACGAGGATCGCATCAGCGCCGAGATCGCCGGGCTGGAACGGCAAGCCGCGGAATGGGATCAGCGCGCCGATCAGGCGCTGGCCCAGGGCGACGACGCGGGCGCACGCCATGCCATCCGCCAGATGCAGGGCGCACAGCAGCAGGCTAGCTTCCGCCGCGCCGAACTGGACCAGCACCGCCGCTATACGGCAGATCTGATCAGCCGTGTGAATACGCTGGAAGCCCGCCTCGCGCAGGTTCAGAGCCAAAATCAGCCGTCCACCGCGCCAGACAACCGCCTCAAGGAGTCGATCGCGGGCCGGTTGCAGCGCATCCAGCAGTCGTTCGAAAGCTCCGAACGGCAGCCCGCCGCCTCTGACGATGCGTCCGCGCAGATGAACGAGCAGACTGTCGAGGACGATCTCGCGCGCCGCCGGTCCAGATTAAGCCAGTGAGTTTGTGGTGTTTGTAGAGAGATTTTGAACACCGCTGCTTATGGGGCGGTGTTTTTTGTTTGGTCAGAAAGTCTGTGTTGGTAGTTTTCTTAGGTGTATATCATATAACTTGTAAATAGTTTAAAAAAGAAGTTTACATTCTTAAGGATTCTGGGGTAAAACAAGCATACACTGTTCGAATATGTTCAAATATGACTGTTTTTAGGTCGATTGCCTGCCCCGGCAGGGTCAAAACGCTTTTTGAAGCACCGGTACGTGGCCGGTAGACGGCCAGACTAAAACACATATACGGGACCGCTCAATGCTGCATGCCCTCACGGCTGCGCCGCACGCTGCCATATCAGGCTGGCAGACCGGATTTCCCCCGGCGGCAAGGGTACGGATGCAGCCTGCGGCCTTCTAGCTACTGCGCGGGCAGGGTGTCCTATGGACTTTTTGCTGAACATTAATGCCGCTCGCATTCTGGTCGCGGAACATAACCCTGACCGTATGACCGAAACGGCCCAACTGCTTCAAGCCGCGGGCTACAACGTGCAGAAAGCCTATAACGTCGGAGATGCGCTGTTTTCGCTCGAAACAGGCCAGTTCGATCTGGCCTTGATCGACGCGAATATGAAGGACCGCGAACAACATTTACTCGTCGAACAGATGAACACGCTGCCCGGCGCTCCGGTGCGATGGCTGGTCGTGGCTGGCGAGGGCGATCCGGCCCCTGAAGCACTGCTGCGGCATGGCGCGCTGGCCTATCTGCCGCGCGCGTTCGACCGCGAAACGCTGCTGCGCAAAGTGCGCGCCGCTCTGCGCAACGAGACGGAGGTTCCGCCTGCTGCGGCAGCACGCCTCTCCATTGCTGACACGGCTCCAATGGCGCTGTCTGGGGGCGCTGTCGAGGTCCAGGAGCGCCTTGAGCGCCAGCTCATCGAGCAGCGCACGCTGTCTTCGTTGGCGCGATCGCTCAGCTCCGTGCTCGACCTGGACGTGCTGCTGACCGAAGTCGTGGAGGCGGCGGTCAGCCTCAGCGGTGCGGAAGAAGGTCTGCTGCTCCTGCCGGACGACGAGGAAAAAGCCCTCTATATCCGCGCAGCGAGAGGCATCGACAACAAAATCGCGCAGAATTTCCGGGTCAAGACGCAAGACACCCTCGCGGGGCAGGTTTTTCGTTCCGGCAGCCCGATCCTGATCGGTGACCAGGGCTGGCAGAAGGTCAAAACGGAATACCTCGTGAAGTCGCTGCTCTACGTCCCGATGTCCAGCAAAGGCCAGATCGTGGGCGTGCTGGGCGTCAACAACAAAAAAGCGGCGCGTACCTTCAACGAGCACGATAAAAGCCTGCTGGAAGATCTGGCGGCGCATGCGGCGGTCGCCATCGAAAACGCGCGGCTGTACGAAGAAAGCGTGATCCGTACCCGCGACCTGGGCACGCTGGTTCGCGCGGGCGAGGCGGCGAACTCGACCCTGGCTATCGACCGCGTGCTGGCGACCATCGCGGGCCAGTTGATCAGCGCGCTGGAAGTCGATCAGTGTTACATCGGGGAATGGGAGCAGGAAGCCAAGCGGTTGGATACGCTGGCGGTGTACTACCGGGCGCGCTGGCGTTCTGCGGACGGGCCTGCGCTGCCGATGGCGACCAACCGCACCATCGAGGAAGCGTTCGCCAAGCGTTTGCCGGTGCACGTAGAGCCGGTCAAGCAGCACGCCGATCATCCCCTGGCGGGGTGGATGCCGCATTTCTACTGCGCCCAAAGCGCGATGTATATCCCGCTGTTCACGGGCGATCGCATGATCGGCATGGTTACGCTGACGCACATTCACGCTTCCCCGGACGTTTCGGAGATTCAGGCGATCACCGGCCAGATCCAGCAGCTTGGGATGCAGGCCGTGGCAAGCCTGCTTGGGTCGAGCAAAACGCAGCGCCAGCAGTATCTGCTGCACGTCGCGCACCAGATCATGGATCTGGCGAAGGCCGATTGGTGTGAAGTCGCGCTGTGGAATGCCGCGCGCAACCAGTTCAACACGGTGCTGTCGTACGGCGAGGCGATCTGGTCGGATGGCGCACCCAGCCTCAAACTTGAGCGTTTTCCCGAGCTTCAGCGTATTCTGGACGAGCAAAAGGCCGTTTACGGCAGCCTTACGCCGGATATGCAAACGCTGATCAAAGAGAATTCGGGCAAAGCGATGCTGGTTGTACCGCTGATTATTAAGGGCCAGACCGCTGGGGTGGTGGTCTTGACTGATGCTTTGCACGAGCGGCAGTTTGCTCGCCGGGAAGTCGAACTGGCGCAGGCGCTCGTTTTGCAAGCCGCCAACGCGCTGGCGAATGCGCGCCTCTACCGCGATCTGGAACTCAGCCTGGAAAAGCTGCACCTGACGCAGAGTAAGCTGGTTCAGACGGCACGCCTGTCCGCGATGGGCGAGCTGGCCGCGGCGATCGCGCACCAGATTAACAACCCGCTGACCACGATTTTGGGCGATACGGAAATGGTGCTGCAAGACCTGCCGCCCAACGATCCGAATCTGGAGCCGATTCAAGCAGTGTCGCGCGCGGGCAAGCGCGCGCACGAAGTCGTGCGGCGGTTGTTGGCGATGGCCCGCCAGCGCACGCCGGACGACACCGTCGATGAGATCGACGTGAACGAAACCATTCGCAACACGCTGACGCTGGTGAAAGGTCACGTGGAGCAGGGTAGTGTCGCCCTCGTCGTCAGCTTGCAGGATAACCTGCCCGGCGTGTCGGCGGTTCGGGGTGAATTGGAAGACGTGTGGCTGAATCTGCTGTTGAACGCGCGCGATGCCGTCGCCAACCGGCCCAACTCGAAGATCGGTATTACATCCGAAAACGACGCAGAACACGGCGCCGTGCGTATAATTGTGTGGGACAACGGGACGGGGATTGCGAAGGACCACCACGGAAAGGTTTTCGATCCATTCTTTACGACCAAGCCTGTGGGCGAAGGGACCGGGCTTGGCCTGCACATTTGTCAGCAGATTGTCGAAAAGTGCAAGGGTAGCATCACTTTTGAGAGTGAATATAATGAAGGCACGCGTTTTGTGATTGCGTTGCCCGTATACGCTGGACAAGAGGTATTATGACGACACCCTATATTCTTGCGGTGGATGACGATCCCGAAGTCCTGGGTACTTTGACGCGGGCGCTCAGCCGCGAGGGGTTCGAAGTAGGTCGCGCGACTTCAGGGTTTGACGCGTTGCGGCTGCTGGCCGACCGCCAACCCGATCTGTTGGTGCTTGATATTATTATGCCCGGTTTGGATGGCCTTGCGGTGTGCCGCAAGATCCGCGCGGAAGATCGCTACAGCGACCTGACGATTTTGTTCCTCACGGCGCGCGGCCAGACCGATGATGTGGTGGCGGGCCTGGACGCTGGCGGCGACGATTACCTCATCAAGCCCTTCGAAGTGGCCGAATTGATCGCCCGTGTCCGTGCTTTGATTCGCCGCACACAGCGTAACGTGATTACTGCCAGCCCGACGCTCGACATCGGCTCGCTGCATCTGGATTCTAGCATGCATCAGGCGACCGTTGGCGAGCGCCCCCCGATTCAGCTCACCGCGACCGAACACCGCCTGCTGCGGTACCTCATGGAGCACAACAATCAGGCCCTTTCGCCCCAGCACCTGCTGGAAGCGGTGTGGGACTATCCGCCGAATACCGGCGATCCCGATCTGGTCCGTGCGCATGTCCGCAATTTGCGGGCAAAACTGGAAAAGGGCGAGGAAGAACTGCGCCTGATCCGCACGATCCATGGGGTCGGATATATGATCTCCGGATAACCCGGCGCACTGTCAAAGATTTTTCACAAGACTTTCATAGCTCCGGCCTTTCTAAGCGCCTTTTGTCGCGTATACTAAATCCAGAAAGACGCTGTATCAAAGGCTGGGGACATGACCAAGTCTAAACTTTCCGTTCGTAAGGTATTGGTTGTTGATAGCAATCTTGAGACGCGGGGTAAGATCTCCACAGTGCTCAGTTATGATGGTTATGCCGTCATAGAAGCGGAGACGGGCCAGCGCGCAATAAAGTTAGCTGCTGAACAGCGTCCTGAGGTGATCATTCTGGACAGCCAGCTTTCGGATATGAGCGGCTACGATCTGTGTTCGCGGCTGCGCCGCACGCCCGTCGTAGAGCACACACCGATCCTGTTTGTCAGCGCGAATCACGGCGCGAAGTACGTCGCGCGCGCGCTTGATTCGGGCGGCGATGACTACGTGCGCCGTCCATTCGTCCCGCGCGAGCTGAGCGCCCGCGTCCGCGCGCTGCTGCGGCGTTCCGGCGATAAGCAGTTGAACAACACGCCTTCGATCCTCCTTGAGCCAGACGGCCACCGCGTCACCGTCGATGAGCGGATGGTGGAACTGACTCCCACCGAGTTCCAGCTTCTTGAGCACCTGTGCAGCCATCCCGCCGTGCGGCATACCGCGTCGTCGCTGCTGCAAGATCTGTGGCAATATCCGGCGGGAACGGGCGACACCGCCCTGGTGCGTAACCATATCCGCAACCTGCGTCGTAAGATCGAAACGGACCCCGATCGCCCGTCGATTATTCTCTCATTTCACGGTCGCGGTTATATGGTTAATGCACTGGTGCTGTACCCCGAACGACAGGTGTAAGTCGGTCTTCTACACAGCTAACAAATCTTTATAAACTCCTCACAATTGAATACAGGGCCGCCAAGGCATCTATGGTATTATTCAATCAAGGAAAGCGCGACGAAGGATCAATTCGCGCTCTTCCTCTCTCACGTATTGCCTGGATGTCCTGATCTGAGGTGAGACCATGCGAGCCAGATGTCGTCGACTGCTTGCCATCCTCGATGGCGCACCTGCGGGCGCTCGCGGCCAAAGTCTGGTCGAACTAAGCCTGTCGGTTCCCATTTTGCTGGTGATGCTTATGGGGCTGGTGGAAGTGGGCTGGTTCGCCAATAACTATATGGTGCTGCTCGATAATGTCCGTGAAGCCGGACGTCGCGGTGCGGTTCTGGACCCGCTTGTTGACTGGTGGCCGCACCAGGAAAAACGTTACCAGGCGATGGACTGCGAGTTTACCGACCAGAAATTCAACTCGATCGAAGGGGAAGACTACAACGTCGATCCTGCCGATCCCGATTCCTCCTGGCCGTGGAGGGATTTGAGCGCCTGGGGATATACTGCGGGCGCTGAGTTTTCGAAGTATGGCTTCTATGACGACGTCTCGTGCCTGATCCTGCGCAACATGGCTCCCCTCGATTTTGACAGCACCACCGATGACATCGTCGTCTCGGTGTTTTCTTATGCCGTTATCGACCCCAGCCCCAACGATGGCGACCCTACAGGTATGGAAGTTCGCATCATTGGCCGCTTCCCGCCCGACACGAACGAATGCTCCGGTGAGCCCGATCCGTTTGACTGGCGTGGCGCCGGGGTACTTGACGGGCCTGACGGAGATGCCGGTGATCCCGGTGAGTTTTCGGAGTACTACGACTCAACAAGCGATGAGGTTCGCGGCTATGTGATGCGTGGCAATCACGTTGCTGAGGATGATGCCATTGGGTTGGCCTGTTTGGGATCGGACTTCAGCACGGCTGACGTTCAGGAAATGCTTAATTTCACCAACATCACCAATGAAGACGAGCGCATGGAAAAAATCGAGAACATGCGTAAGTTCGGTATGGTGCTGGTGGAAATGGATTGGAAGCATCACCAGTTGTTCGGAATGCCCTGGTTCAACCTGGGACCGCTCGGCGATGGTCCTTATATCCATGTCTGGACATTCTTCCCGGTCTCCGGCGCGGAACTGGACATGCTCAACGCGACTGTGCCTTTGTCTTCTAATTACCAGTAAGCGGCGTGCCCCAGTCCGAGAGATAGGTAGATGCTGATGAAGAACGTACTGTTTCAGAATTCAGTTGCTCGACGGTTCCGGCGCAGCCAGCGCGGGCAGTCGATCGTGCTGTTGGCGATTGCCTTTTTGGCTCTGATTGCGTTTGTGGGGCTGGTCACGGACGTGGCGATGATGTTTGTGCGCTACGCGGCGCTGCGCCGCGCCGTGGACGCGGCGGCTATCGCCGCTGCCGGGCAGATCCGTGAAGGAACCGACTATGCTGAAGTGACGATGGCTGCTGAGCAGTACATCCAGCTCCACGGCATCGACCCGGACACCGTCCTCGTCGAAACGTGCGAAACGGACGTCTACCAGTGGCGTCAGGGCGTAGGTCCGTGGGAAGGCGAGGGTGCGCATCCCGAAGAGTATGATGCGTTGGGGAAGCTCGTTCCGGTTGCGACTCAGATGGGCAATACGGAACTGTGCAACTGGTCGGACCCGCGCAAGCTGGTGCGTGTCAGCGCCCAGATTACGTCACCAACTTCGTTTCTGAAGCTTTTTGGTTTTGACGACTTCATCCTTGAAGCGACCTCCCTTTCTGAGACGGCGGTGCTCGACGTGGCCCTGGTGATCGACACGTCAGAATCCATGTCGAAGTACACGTATCTTCAGTCACCCACTTATTCGGTCCCGGCTGGTGAGGAAGATACCTTTGTAAAGTACTCGAACCAGGGGTCCGGTGAATTCTCCACGCAGCTTTACGATCGTTGTTTCGGCGGCTATCTCGGCTCAAACACCACATTCCGTTGGGGTGGGTGCTGCAATGACGTTGGCCAGGGGTATGTTGGTGACGGTTCCAAACAGAGTAACGGTGTGACGGTCCCGAACGGCCAGATCTGGCATGATACCAACGGGAATTTACTGTACGACGGTCCCGCCGAAAATGGCGTGCTGCCCGGCAGCAATCCGCAGACCGACTGGTTAGGCTATGATGCTGACCCACGCGATCCAAGCGAGAAATCAGAGTACTTTAACTATACCACCCTGGTTTGTATGCCGTTCAAGGATGTGAAGGACGCCGCCCGTCTCTTCATCAAGCGTCTTGACTTCGTGCGCGGCGACCGTGTTGTGTTCGTGACCTTCGACCGCAACGGTACGATCTACGATCCTGACGGTGCTGGCAGTACCTTCCGCCCCCTGATCAATAGTGAAGAAGTGGCGATTTCAACGCTGGATCAGAAGATTGGCGTGTGGATTAATCCGAATCAGTGGCAAGACTGGGATATTTGTCAAGAGGAGTTAGGGTCGAAAATTACCTGGGCTGACTGGTCTGACTTAGGTGCTGATCCCGCGACTGAACCTCATCTGCGGCCTTACTCCTATGAGAGCATTGGACCTTGTGGTAATACGAACATTGGTGGCGGTATCCGTGGTGCGGTCAGCGCGCTGACCGATCCTGACGACATCCGTCGTGAAGCAGTATGGGTGATGATCGTACTGAGTGACGGTGCAGCGAATGCAACCGATCCGAGTGCGGCAGTACCTGCAGGCTATGGTGGTGTCCCTGAACGTGTGTATGGCCAATATGGATACTGTCCGTGGTGGACCTTCTGCCGCCAAACCTTTGTCAGTGAAGGGGCTGAGCCAGCATTCCTGGGCTATGATGACGATACGACTGAACCGTGGCCTCAGTGCAACGGCCAGTCGCAGGTTGAGTATGACGTACCGACCTGCAACGACGACAATGCAACCTCGCGCCACTTCTGCCTGAATTCCGATCTCCAGCAGGAAACCGGCAATGTCGAGTGTGGCGAAAGCGGGCGTTACGATGCTGACGACTATGCGCGCGACATGGCTGATTTTGCGGGCCTGATCGAAATTGCGGACAACAAGCCCGGCAACTTCATCGCCATGTACTCGATTGCGTTCGGTGAAGAAGTAATCACTGCCAATACCGGTGCGCCTCTGCTGCGTTACATTGCGGATGCGGGCGATAACGGCACCATCGATAACGACATTCAGCAAGACTGGCGTGACGATCATCTGTTGAATAGCTCGGTGTCCGCGGCTGATCTGGGCGAGCAAGATCCGTGCACAGACGACATGGGGAACCCGTTGGGCGCGACCGAGCAGTGTGGCCAGTACTACTACGCGGAAAACCAGCAAGACCTTCTGCGTGTATTTGAGCAGATTGCCAGCCGTATGTTCACCCGCATCTCGCGGTAACCGGCCCGGCGCTAGCGCGTTGTGAGTAAGGGGGACTAATTGATGAACCCGACCGAGGAACACAATAGCACACCAGCGCGGAGCCGCCGGGGGCAAACGATGGCTGAGTTTGCCCTGACGCTGCCAATCCTGTTGATGCTGATGTTCGGCGTGATTGAGTTTGCGCGTATCTTCCACGCGTGGATTACGCTGCAAAATGCGGCCCGCACGGCTGCTCGTTATGCCATTACCGGCCAGTGGGACGAAGACAGTGTCGCTGACGCGATCAGCTATGTCGAAGTGCCGGGCGAAGAAGAAGGCAGCGAAATCCGGCGGCAGCATATTCTCGATACGCTGGTTGGTTGCACGACCGATCCCGATCCGCTGTTTGTCGCACACTGGGGTCGTGACTGTGATCCTGCTCAGGTCGAAGACCAGGGCTTGCGGTCCGACCTAGCGCGCCTGCCTTCTATCATTGAGCGGGCGCGTGAAGGCGCTGAGGGGCTGGCGATGGCCGATGGCGAACATATCGTTGGCCTCACAAATCCTTATACCGGCAGTGACGTTAACTCCGAAACCGTGGATGAAGACTCTCGCGGCTGGTTCCACGTCTGGATGTGCAGCTCGCGGCCCCCGCTGGATGGAGTTGGCGATAAGCGCTATACGATGAGCGCAGATCGCACCGAGCGGCACTGCGACATCACGTCCGGTGAGCCAAACGGCACGAACCAGTATGACGCAGGCGGTCCTGGTGACGCCGTCGAAATTATCGTGTTCTTCAACCATCCGCTCATTACGCCGCTGGGTCTGGTGGACTATATCCCGCTCCAGGCGCGCCGCGTGATGATCAACGAGTCGTTCCGTTCGACCCGCGTCGTGAATCTGCCCGGTAACCTGGTCGGTGCGACCTGGACGCCCAGCAGCACGCCAACGTCCTCGTTTACGCCGACCAACACCTTTACACCGACGTGGACGTTTACGCCATCCTTCACGCCGATCATCGAGGATACAACTGAGCCACCGACCAGCGTGCCGCTGTGCACCGACCTGACCTTCCGTCAAGTCGATCCTGTCGTGCTGGTTGGCGATTCGCTGCAGGTGGCACTCGTGAATTCGGGCAGCGCGCCGTTCTTCCTCTCCGGCGTTGTGACCCAGTGGAAGCGCACGTCGACCTATCCTGATATGTATGCTGCTGAAATGCAGTTTGTGGGCCGGGTTGCGTTGTGGTCCGGTCACGACAGCGGCGGCGTTGATCCTCAAACGGCCATCGTGGATATGAGCAACAGCCCGTATCCGTACGCCTGGATGAGCAGCGCGCCAAACTACGATGAGCGGCGGCTCGACGCCGGGAATGCAACGTGGCAGATGAGCTTCCGCAACGGGCCGTCCGATCTCAACTCGCGCTTCCGCACGGGCGACTTCACCGGCACCATTCTGTACTTCTCGACCCAGTGGGGCGGCGACACGCACGACTGCGCGATGGAACTAGCTGACCTGCCGCTGCCGACGTCTACGCCTGAGACACCCCAGCCGACGCCTGTCTGCTCCGACTACTCGCTGTCGCTGCGGAGCTTCCTATCCGGTGGCGTGGTTCAGTATCGCATCACCAACAACGGCTCGACGCCGGGCCGCATGACCGGGTTCTCGATCAACTGGGATACATATAATCGGAGCTTCTTCGATGATAAGTCGTACCTGCTGGATCGGGTGAATGCGGGCGGAACGGGGGCGTCGGACCCGTCGAACATCCTGGTGTGGAACGGGACGAATGGTTCCGGTGATGCTACGCCGCCGGTGATCGGAAACGCGAGCAGCGGGACGGGCTGGATTACGTCGGCTTCGATCGACGCAGGCTCAAGCCTCGACGTGTGGCTCGTGTTCACCAACCTGGGCGGCGGAAGCACGGACTTCGATAACCTGGGTGTATACAAGTCGGACTTCAACGCGACCACCTTCACGTTCGATGGCGATCCGTCGTGCACGAAGCAGAACTTGGTCAATACGCCGACCGTAACCTATACGCCGTCCAGCACGCTGACGTTCACGCCGACCTACACGCCGAGCCGGACGCCGACGCCGACCCGTACATACACGCCATCCGTGACCTATACGCCGTCGCGCACGTTCACGCCGACCAAGACGTACACACCGTCCAACACGCCGACGCGGACGAATACACCGACGAAGACGAACACGCCGACCAAGACGTTCACGCCGACGAAGACGTATACGCCGACCAAGACCTATACGCCGACGAAGACGTACACGCCGTCCAATACGCCGGTTCCGACGAACACGCCTGTCGTTCTCTCGCCGACGCCGTCCTACACGCCGACGAAGACGAAGACGCCGACGCCGACCTATACGCCATCACCCACACCGACCCGCACGCCGTTTGGTGGTGGTTCCGTGGAAGGCTAGCCACTCCGCTCAAACTGAAAGACCCCGGCACTGCCGGGGTCTTTTTGTGAGTCGCTTCGGTCTATTGAAAGGCAATTGGCCGGAACAAAAACCACCCGCATTTGCGGGTGGTTTGCTGTGGGCTGTTTCCCTGCGTAACAACCTATCTGATTCGTGTAACTGTGCTGCGTGCTATCCTATGCTGCGCGCACGGAGTTCGCTGAGGCGCTGCTCGGCCTGTGCCAGTTTCGCTTCTACTGCGTCTGCCGTGTCACGCATGGACATCTCCAGATAGGGGAATGCCAGCCAGATGTTCATCAGGCCGAACATCATGCCGGTAAGCAGCCGGTAGATCGGCAGCGTTTCACGCACGGGCCACAATTCGAAGGGCGGGTAGCTTAAAAGCTGGCTGAAGCCGTCCAGCCCGATCGGCCCCAGGCCCAGCAGCACATAAAGCCACACGGGGGCAGGGCGCAGGCGTTTCCGCACGAAGATGAAAGCCACGCCTGCCAACGCCATCATGCCGTAGATGGCAACATCGCGCTCGCACAGGGCCGTTTTGTAGCCCATTTCCTCGTTGCCCTTGAATGACCGCGATTGGAGCTGCAAGTCTGCCGTCCACTGGTACAGGTCCAGCCCGGCGAAGTGGGGATCGCGGGCGGCGTAGACTTCGAACGGCGTCAGGTCCGATCCGGCAACCTCACGCGGGTAGGTGAGTTGATCCCCGAAGAAGAACCACGACCGGAACGCAAACTGGTGGCACAACGGGCTGTAAATCGTGTAGATCAGGTTCGCCGGGCCTTCCGCGCCTGCTTTCATCAGGACAGGGGCCGTCAACGAGAGGCCGATGTACAGAAACAGGAATAGGAGCGCGATTACCAGCCAGTGACGCGAAAGCCGCAGCACCCAGCGGTTGATGCGAACAAGGCGATTCAGCTCGGCTTCGCTGCGGACGGGCGGGTTTTTCATCTGGATATCCTTGTGATAGGCAGTTAACTGGTTAGGGTGTCGCTCAGATCCTGGTTGAGCTGCGTCATGTTCATTTCGCCCACGTAGTAGGCCACGATTACGCCGTTCTGGTCGATCAGGAAGCTGGTGGGGTAGCCCTGGATGCGCGCGCCGTACACGTCGCCGTTGATCGCGCCATCTTCGTCCAGCAGCAGCGGGAACGTGATGCCGAGATCATCCGTAAAATCGGTGATGGTATCTGCGCTTTCCTGGTAGTCCACACCCAGGACGACGAAATCCGGCTCGTGGAGAGCGTAGAGGCTTTGGAAGTAGGGGAATTCCGCACGGCATGGACCGCACCATGTCGCCCAGAAGTTCAGCAGCACGACCTTTCCGCGATAGTCGGAGAGTGAGACCGTGTCGCCATCGACCGTTTGGGTGGTGAAATCGGGCGCGCGCTGGCCGATCGCCAGGCCGGTGGGGACATCATCGGCGGCGCTGTTGTCACCCGCATTATCCATATTCGCAGCATCCGGGGCGGCGGCATCATCCGGGTCCACACCCGTTACGTCGCGGGAGGCGGCAACGTAAAAGCTCTCTTTGGTCCCGCTGCCGATGCACGAAAAGAAGCTGCCGGGTGCGACGTCGCCTTGAACCACGCCCACTGCGCAGTTTTCCATGTTGACGGATAGCTCCGCAAACGAACCGCTCTTGCTGCCAACTGTAGAAAGCCGCTGAAGCTGCCCGGTGAACACCGCCACACCGACCAGCATCAAAAATACGCCGCTGACTGCTTCGATGGTACGTGTGTTGCGCTGTAAGCGGCGGAAGATGCCCTGCGACTGGTTGAGCGCCAGCGCCGTCAGCAGGAACGGGATGCCCAGCCCAAGTGAGTAGGCGAGCATCAGCGGTCCCGCCTTGAGGATCGAGTCCAGGCCGCCTGTCGCCGCGGTGATCAACACCGATCCGTAAATCGGACCGATGCACGGCGTCCAACCTGCCGAAAACACAACGCCCATGAACATAGAGTTCAGGTAGGTGGCCTGGGACTTTGGCTGGTCCAGGCGGCGGGTGTCCGTGTAGAGCGTGACCTGCAGCCGCTCGACAATGCGCGACCAGAACTGGCCCGGCGTATCGGCTTTCAGCGCCTCGTGGAAGAACTGGATCAGCACCAGCACGACGACCAGCGTCAGGAACCACGACTCGACGAACAACCACCACGTAATCCCGATGAATGCGACGATAATCAGCGCCGAGATCAGGTTGGCGTACGGGTTCCGGTCGAGCCGGGCCGCGCGCGCTTGCAGCGTGCCGAGGATGCGCAGCAGCAGGCCACTGACGTGCAGTCCGAACAGAATGATGGCTGCGCCGCCGACCCGCGCCAGCCCGTCGCGCACGTCCCCTTCGGTGACGCCGAGCGCCGTCAGGGATGAGACCGCCGCGGTCGTCAGCAGGCCGAACAGCACGAAAAAGATGGTGAAACCGAGTACGAAAAAGAGGCCGTGTACCAGCGTGCCGAAGCGTTGATCGAGCGAGGGGCGTGCGTTGTAATCTTGCGCCTGCCGCGTGACGCGCCCACCCATGTAACCCACGTAGGCAGGAACGAGCGGCAGCACGCACGGCGAAACGAACGAAATGAGACCCGCTAGAAAAGCCAAGCCGATGGTGACGTTCGAAGATTCCACACCTACACTCCAGCCCTTACACTACCAATTACATCTATTTGGATGCTGCTCGCCGCATTTTGACCCATACTCTGGGTGAATCGATTTCACACGGCGCATCCAGTTTAAACAGCCCGTTATCGATTCAATCGAGGATAATACCCAACCTGGCAGGGACTTTCCAGCCGCAGCTTATGCCCGGCTGCTGAGACACTGGCCCGACTGTCTCGCCGCTAACCGTATGACTGTTGGCGCAGCACGAATCCGCGCACGACGATTCCGAATCCCAGCGTGACCAGCATTACGCCGAGCAGCGTTTCGTTGACGCTGGCGACATCCTGCGTGTCCATGAGCAGGCTGATGCCAATCCCCGCCAGCCCGGCGGCCCCGAGGAACGCGGGAATCCGGCGCTGCACGAGCGCGGCAAGCATCCACAGCACTGCCACACCGATCACGACCAGTGGCCACCATTCACGGAGGTCGCCGCTGATGTCGCCCCGGTTCATGAGCGTGCCGAAGATGCCCAACGCGACCAGCGCCAGCGCCAGAAACAGCACGCCAAACTGGACGCGAACCGGCGACGTGGGGCGGCGCAGTTCCGGCTGGGGCAGATGCGGGCGCGCGATATGGGGCCTGCCCAGGCGGAAGCGGCGGGTGCGGGCGCGGTGCATCGGTTCGATGGGGGCCAGATCGTCGGCTTCTTCCTCGTCGTTCTCCACGAAGCTGTCGTACGGCTCGAACGTGTAGCTGCGCTCGCTTTCGACCGGCACAAACGGCACCAGGGGCGGCTGTTCGTCCTCGTAAGGCAGCAGATCGGCGGTTGGCGCTCCAACCTCCTCCGATGTCAGCTCGGCATCGGACGGGATTTCGTCGTACTCTTCGTCTTGTGACTTTCGGCGGAACAGGCGCGGCATAGCTCACACTCCATCAGGCGGGCCGTGTGCGGTCCCTGTCAAAAAAAGACCCGGGATGAGCGAATGACTGCATCCCGGGTACTGTACATCAAAATGGGAGTGTTGAAAATACGCCGATTGGCGCTAGACGTGACTGCCTTCGATGCACTGCGTCCCCGCCGGGCCAACGATCGTGCCATAGCGCACGCCGCGCGGCAGATCGATGCGGTCGCCGGATTTGAGTGTCACGCGTTGTTTGCTGTCAGGGAAAATCAGTTCGAGGGTGCCTTGGATGCAGTAGAGCGTTTTGTGATAACCGTGGCTGCGAACCGGGTAGCGAAAGTTGGGGGTGTTCGACCACACGTAGGGCCGGAGTCCTTCTTCGCGCATTTGACGGGTAATCTTTTCCAGAGTGGGGTGCTGCCCGCCGCGCCACCGTGTGATCTGAATGGGGTCGATCGTTCCAACTGACATACCGGTTACTGCTACCTCCACGTTATTCATTTCGGACGTTGAGTGCGCGAGATGATACTCACGTTAACAACATTTTACAAGTGTTAGTTTCTTCCAACAGTTTGAATGTCCTAACTCTGGGCAAAAATAGGGCGATCAACCCGTGCCAGTTGGCGGATCTTCATCGGGTAGATCGGCTACCAGACGTTCCAAAAGGGCCTGTTCGTCCTCCGCGCTGTCGATGTCGCCGTCCAGCCAGGCGGCGCGCAGACGGCGCAGCAGCGGCCCATAGGCCGGACCGGGTTTCAGGCCGGTGAGCGCCCGGAGGCTGCGCCCATCGATGCTTGGCCTGACGAACTGCCATTCGCGCGCGAACTGCTCGATCGCGCGGCGTGCCTGGGCGGTGGGCGCGGCAGCCCACGCGGCCAGCCAGCCCACTTCATCCAGCGGTTCCAGCAGGGCGACGACGGCGCTGGGCGGCAGCGGCTCGCTCAAGGCAGGCAGATGCGCGATGGCCGTGCGCGCGTCCTGCACGTGATCGAGGTACAGGCGTCTGAACATCAGACGCTGGCCCAGCGACTCCACTTCGGGCTGAGACAGGCGTCCTACCAGCAGCGCCACAGCGGTGAGCATCCAGTTATCGAACGCGCCCAGCGAGGGCCACAGATGGTGCTCGCGGGCGTAGCGCAGCGCGTAAAATGAGGCGCGCACCCACTCGTCGATCACCAGATCGGGGTGGATTTGCGCCAGAATGTCCAGCCGTTCCAGCCGCGCCAGGGCGCGCAGCGGTTCGGCTTCGGCCAGGATCAAGGCCAGCTCGTGCCGGATGCGGTCGCCGCTGACACGATCGAGCAGCGGCAGCGCGCCATGGATCAGCTCCGCCGTGCGCGCTTCGATGGTGAAGCCGAGGCGCTGTTCCAGCCGGACGGCGCGCATCATGCGCGTGGGATCGTCGATGAAGCTCAGGCTGTGCAGCACGCGGATCACACCGTCGCGCAGGTCTTGTTCCCCGCCGTAGAAGTCGAGCAGATCCCCGAACGGTTCCGGCGCGAGCCGGATCGCCAACGTGTTGATCGTGAAGTCGCGGCGGTAAAGGTCGGGCTTGATCGAGCTGCGCTGCACGGTGGGCAGGGCGGTCGGTTCCTCGTAATACTCCATGCGGGCCGACACGAAGTCGATCGAGGCGGGCCAATCCGCGCTGCTGTATTCGACGTTCAGTTGGGCCGCAACCGCCTCGTCAGGCAGCCACTTCGCCGTGCCGAACTGGGCATGGCTGCGCATATCGCCGCCATAGGCCTGCTGGATGCTGTGCACCAGCTCGATGGCGTCCCCTTCGACCACGAAATCGATGTCCACGTTCGGCTGGTCGAGCAGCAGGTCGCGTACGAACCCACCGACCACGTACAGCCCAACGTGCCGGTCCTGTGCCTGCTGGGCGATCACTTCGACCAGCGTCCACAGGCCGCCCGGCAGCGCTTCGCGGAGCTTCTTGACGATCTGCGTGCGGCGCTGATCGTCGGGGTGGCGGCCCCACATCTTGATCAGGTCGGTGCGCGTCACGATACCGATCAGCTTGTTGCGGTCATCCACGACCGGAATCTGGCCCCAGCCGGAGCGCATCATCCGCTGCTGCAACACTTCGATCGAGTCCTCGGCGCGCACGGTGATCTGCCCGGCTTCCATGATGTGACGCACGGCCTGCCGCCCCATGCCGTGACTCATGGCGCGATCGACGGCGCGGCGGGTGAGCAGCCCGGCCAGTTTGCCGCGCTCCAGCACGGGGAAGCCCTCGTAGCCGGTGCGCTGCATCCGCGACGCCGCGTTTTCGACGCGTTCTCCGGCGTCGATGGTTTGCGCACCCAGCGACATCAGCGCGCTGACACGCACCGAGGCCGTGACGATTTGCGGCAGCAGGCTCAACAGTTCCTCGCGCACGCCGGATAACTCTCGCGCCCGGATCAGCGCCGCCGCCGCGCGGCTGTGCCCGCCGCCGCCGAAGTGCGTTGCGATGCGCGACACGTCGATGTCGTCGGTCGTGCCGCGCGCCACGAGCTGAATGTCACCATCGAGCGCGACCAGCACGAATACTGCGCCGGGATCGAACAGCTCGCGCAGTTTGTGGGCCAGCGTGGCGATTTCATCGACGGGCGTGTGCGTTTTTGCGCAGGCGATCACGACCGCGTGCCCGTTGACGGTATGGATTTCGGCGTGCTCGATCAAGGCTTCGTAGAGCACGCGCTGTTCTGTCACGAGTGGATGCTGCAAAAAATCGCGCACGGCGTCCAGGTCTGCGCCGCGTTCGAGCAGCCACCCCGCGCAGCGAATATCGCGCGGGGTGGTCGTGCCATAGAGCAGCGATCCCGTGTCCTCGTAGATGCCCAGCATCAGCAGGGTGGCTTCCACGGATTCGAGCCTGATGTTCCGCGCGTGAAGCTGCTCGACCAGCAGCGTCGTCGTTGCGCCCAGGATATCGCCGCTGAACTGCTGGTGCGGGGCCATCTCACGCGTGAGCGGGTGATGGTCGATGAACAGCAGCGGCGTGTCGGGGTGCATGCCGCGCACGGTCGAAAACCCCTGCGTATCGACCACCGTCACATGTTCGACGGGCTGGCCGCGCTTGAGATCGTCCGGCTGCACGAACGCGAACAGTTCCGAGTAGAGGTTCAGGAAACGCTCTACGTTGCGATTGACGCGGCGCGGCAGCACGGGGACGGCGTCAGGCGTCAGGCGATGCGCCGCCCAGAGGGATGCGATCGCGTCAAAATCGGCATTGTCGTGGGTGAGGATCAGCTTCACGGTGAGACCGCAATTCTTTCGGTGCGCGACCTTATCCCAGGGCTTCCCACACGGCGAGCTTGGCCCGGACGCGCCGGATGACCTCGTCCGTGAACTCGGTGGTGGTGGCATGCCCGCCTAGGTCGGCGGTGCGGATGCCGTCGTAGACCGTTTCCAGCGCGGATTCGCGGATCGCGCGGGACAGGCGCTGCGCGTGTTCGGTGTCCATGTAATTGACCAGCGACGCGCCCGCCAGGATCATCGCCATCGGGTTGGCGATGTTTTTGCCCATCAGCGACGGGGCCGTGCCGTGCGGCGCTTCCGCCATCACAGAGACCATTTCCAGGTCGTTGTTGAAGCCCAGCACCAGCGATTCCGACCCGGCGATGGTCCCGAACATCTTCAGCACGAGGTCGCTCATGCTGTCACCGTCGCGGTTCAGGGTCGGGATCACCAGACTTTCGCCCGTCGTTTCGAGCAGCAGGGCGTAGGTCGCGTCGATAAGCTGCGGGTCGTAGCGCACGGATGGGTGACGCTGCGCCGCGGCGTCCATTTCTTCCTTGAACATGCCTTCGTAAACCGGGCTGACCGTATATTTGGGGCCACCGAAGACTTTCGAACCGGTGCGCTCGGCGTAGCGGAACGTATACTCGGCCACGATGCGGCACGTTTTGCGCTCGATCTTCTCGGTGCGGTAGGCGACTTCGTCCAGCCCCTCGCCTTCGCGCCATTCCTTGGCCCCGTAGGCCCCATCCACGGCCATGCGCACGACGGCGATCGGCGCGTGCACGCCCGCGACGGGCTGCATGGGCGGAATGCGCCGCCCGACGCGCAGGATCACCTGGGCGTCGATGGCCTCGCGCAGAATCGCGTTGGGGCTGCCCACATCGTCGGGATTGCCGGGGGTGATCGTCGCGGCTTTAATGCCAAATTTGTTGGCGACGATCGCTTCCGCCGCGTCGTATACCACTTGATTTTTGGTCGCCCGTCGATTTTCGAGCGACAGGTCATAGGTTTTAAAATCTACGCCCATCGGGCGAACGAACGGTTCCAGCACGCGCAGCGCTTCAACCAGCAGTTCCTGGCCGGTCTGGTCGCCTTGCAGGACGATAATCGTGCGATTCACGGGTGACCCTGTCCTTTCCGTTGTGGATGGCGTCAGTGTGTATTATTCAGTCCAGTTGGAAAAAATCTGAACGAGTTTTCCGCATAAGACTATAAAATGATTGTCGCTGCGCAGCCCTTCCTATTCCAAGTCGCCCGCGAAATCGATGCACCGAGAGCACAATTCGTCAGGTCAGCAGGTGTTCCAGGTTGTACGCTGCTTCAATCAAGCCACCTGGCGCGAACTGCCGCTTGAACCACTCCACTGAATCCTGTTTCACGGCGTCGCTGGCGTCGGCGGCAAACACGCGCTCTGCAAACGCGGCCAAATCCTCCATCGACCGCTCAAACCGGTAGTACGCCATCACCAGCGGATCGATCTGCGTTTTGCCATACCCCTGAAAGAACAGTGACTCGATGCGTTCCTCGGTCACAAAGCCGCCGACGGTCACAAACATCAGGTCGCGTTCTTTGGGGGCCAGGATTGCTTCGTCCCAATCGACGATGAATAACTGCCCTTGCGCGTCAATCAGAACGTTGGCCGTATGGATGTCGGCGTGACACAGCACCCGGTCCGGCGCGCTCTGCTGCAGCCGGTGACTCAACCGTTCCGTTTGCTCGATAATCGTGCCGATCTCGTCGGCATGATCCTGCCAGAACACCGCAAGCTGCCGCTCGAAGGCGTTGTCATAAACGCGGTTCCCGATCGTCGCGTGCAGCGACTTGATAATTGCCATCCACTTGGGATGGGGAATGAACGACTCGCGCGGCATGTCGGCTCGCAGGTCGGGCGGAAGCTGCGTCGCATGCAGCGCTTTCAAAGCCTCGCCTAACGCGATCCACTGCATGTCTGCCAGCCCGGTGTTCCAGGCATTCGCGCCGTTGATGAACGGATACAGAATCAGCGTAAAGCGATCGACCGTTCCCCACGGCGCCCCGGCGCCGGTCAGGATCGGCGCGATGAGGTGAGCCATCCCCTGGGCGTGAAGGTAATGCGGCAGCAGGACGCTCAACCGGCTGGCAGGCTCGCTTCTGACCTTGAGAAAATAATCCTGCTGCCCGGCCCGTACGCGATATACCCCGGCGGCGGAATCGTATCCCAGCGGCAGAAACGTAAGCTCGGTGACGGTCAGGCCGTAGCTTGCCCTCAAGCAGGCGGCGATTTTTTCGTCCTCAATGCCGGGTTTGTCGAGCATAAAGATCCTCAGAAGCGACCTGACCCCGGATAAGGGTTCTCTACTAAGTCTAGCGAGCGTGAGGCGCGGCTTCCAAATCGATCAGCCGATCCACTCGACGATCAGCCACACAATCGCCGTGACCGTGGCGATAATGAAGAAGTTCCACTGGATGCGCCCGCTCAGGTCGATGGCTTCCGTGCCGCGCATGTCGGTGCGCGGGCGGAAGGTCCACAGCAGCGGCAGCATGACCAGCGGCACGAGCGCCAGCCACAGCGGCCACAGGCCCAGGATCACCGTTGCCAGCAGGCAGACCCCCGCCGCGCTCAGCGCCGCGTACATCAGTCCCTGCGTGCCGCGCCGCCCGGCCAGACTGGCGGTGTTGTGCAGCCCGGCGGCGCGATCCATGTCGAAGTCGCGCGCCTGGTTATAAAGCTGCCCGTAGGCTGAAATCAGCCCCACGCCAACCGCAACCCACCACACGCGGCCCGGCGTACTGTCGTACGTGAAATACCCCGCCAGAAACAGCAGCGCACTGAGCATCAGCGCGTGCGAGAGCACGTCCACGACGGGCAGCGCCTTGAGCCGCACGACACGCCATGAGTAGAGGAAGGCCAGCGAAAGGGTGGCCGCGCCTGTCCAGAATGCAGCGGCGCTGGTCGCGGCGTAGAGCAGCAGCGCCGCTGCTGCGAGCAGCCCTGACGCGATCCAGCCGTTGCGCACGGTGACTTCGCCGGACGTGACCGGGTTACGCGCGGCCCGGTGAGCGTCGCGGGCGTCGTCGGGAGCGTCTTCCACGTCATTGACCATGAACGCGACTGCGACGGCCAGGATGTTTGCCGCCGTGACCGCTGCTAGGCGCGCGTCGAGCGTCACACCGGTCGTGTGGTGAACGGCCATCGCCGCGCCCGCCAGTGTAGCGGGCAGGGTGAACAGGAGATGCTCCTGCCAGCGTGAGAGCTTCGCCAGCCCTTTGAGGCGAGCGCGCAGGGTGTGAGGCGGGCGCGCGGAGTCGAGCACGGCGGATTCCCCAGGTGGAAGTAAGCGCTTGCACGCCAGTGTACCGTGCGCGTTGGCGGTCTGCTAGTGGCGTGCGACGCGACAAAACAGCGTGGCTTTGCTAGGGTCTGGATAAGAGACGTACTGTGGAGCAGGAGGTAACAATGGCCGATCGAGTGGAAGTAAACGACGCGGCGGTGAAGCACGCCAGGCAGTTGATCCGTGATGGGAAAATCGACAAGGAATCGGATTGGAGCGAGGCGCAGCCTTCCGCCAGCAAGGAAAATTCGTTCATCGAGAAGCACGACATGAAAGAATACGGGGAATGGTATCTGGGCCTCGTACCCGGCGAGGACGATGACAACAAGGGACACTATTCTTTCCCGTACGGCGATTTCTCGAAGGTTCACCGCGACGGTGTGATCGCGGCCAAACAGCGCGCCGCGCAGAATCACCACCCCGCCGTGGAGAAAGCCGCCGACGAACTGCTGGAGATGATCGACAGGAAGATCGGTAAAGACGGCAAGTAGTGGGCTGTCTCGTGAGTCAAAAAACTGCCGGAGCGTTTTTTGCTCCGGCAGTTTTCGTTTGCCCGGATTGAGCCGTGCGGCGATCAGCCTTCGACCGGTTCGTCGATCGCCTGCTCGTGGTGCATCAGCTCGCGGCTGAACTGCGTCTCGTAAAGCTGATCGTACAGCCCGCCGAGCGCCAACAGTTCCTCGTGCGTGCCCTGCTCGACGATGCGGCCTCGATCCATGACCAGGATCTTGTCGGCGGCCAGAATGGTGCTCAGACGGTGCGCAATCACGATGCTGGTACGCCCGGCCATGACCGTCTTCAGCGCATCCTGAATCAGCGCTTCGGACTGGCTGTCCAGGTGGCTGGTCGCTTCGTCCAGCACCAGGATGCGCGGATCTTTCAGGATGACGCGGGCGATGGCGATGCGCTGTTTTTCACCGCCGCTCAACCGGTAGCCGCGTTCCCCGACGACCGTATCATAGCCGTTGGGCAGGCCCACGATGAAGTCGTGGATGTTTGCCGCGCGGCAGGCCGCTTCGATCTCGTCCTGGGCCGCGTCAAGCTTGGCGTATACCAGATTGGTGCGGATCGTGTCGTGGAACAGGTGCGTTTCCTGCGTCACGGTGCCGATCTGCGCCGCGAGCGAATCGAGCGTCACGTCGCGCAGATCCCACCCATCGATGCGGATGCTGCCCCGGTCGGGATCGTACAGGCGCGGGATCAGGTAGGTGAGGGTCGTTTTGCCTGCTCCGCTTGGGCCGACCAGCGCGACCAGTTGGCCGGGCTGGATGTGGAACGACACATCGTCCAGCGCCATCTCGCGCGCCTGACTGTATCCCGTGCCTTCCTCGTTCGCTGCGGTTTTGGCGGTTCCATTGGCGGCGGGCTTTTTGCTTTTGCCATTCGGACTGCCGGAAAGCACCGCTTCGATGGAGTCCTGGCCGTAGCGCTTCACGCTGCTGAGCAGGCTGGCTTCGCTGGCGGTGTAGGCGAACGAGACGTCATCGAACTCGACTTCGCCCTGGACGTCGGCCAGGACGTGCGCGTCGGCCTTTTCCTGAATGTCCAGCGGCAGATCGAGCACCTCGAATACGCGCTCGAAGCTGACCAGCGACGTGGCGATCTCAACCGGTGCGCTAGAAAGCGAGTGCAGCAGCCCGTAAAGCTGCGTGAGGTAGGCGCTGAAGGCGACGATCGTGCCGATCGTAAACACGCCTTTCAGCACGAAATAACCGCCCAGCCAGTAGACCAGCGCCGTGCCCACCGCCGCCAGCAGACTCATCAACACGTAGAACTGTGTCATCACCACAGCACGCCGCACGCCGACGTCGCGCACATCCGCCGCGCGGGCGCGGAACCGGTCCGTTTCGGTTTCCTTGCGCCCGAACAGCTTGACCAGCAGCACGCCGCCGATATTCAGCGTCTCGTTCATCATGGCGTTCATGGCCGCGTTGAAGGACATACCGTCGCGGATGACCTTGCGCAGCATGAGGCTGGACTTCCGCGAGAGCGGCACAAACAGCGGCACGATCAGAATGCCGAGCGCCGTCAGCCGCCATTCGAGCGTGAACATCACCGCCAGAATGGCGATCGTTTGCAGCAGGTTCGACAGGATCTCGACCGTGGTTTGCGAGATCGCGCGCTGCGCCTCGACCACATCGTTGTTCAGGCGGCTCATCAGCTCGCCGGTTTTGGTATTGGTGTAGAACCGGATCGACATACGCTGCAGGTGACGGTAGAGATCCACGCGCAAATCGTAGATCACGCCTTCGCCCACGCCGGCGTTCCATTTGCGCTGGAATACCTGATTCACACCGCCCACCAGTGCGATCACCAACAGGCTGACCGCCAGGACATTCAAGCGCCCCAGGTCCTCATTGGGCAGGGCGTTGTCGATCAGATCGCGGAAAATGAGGGGCCGTGCCAGCCCGATCACTGTTGTCAGCAGAATCGTAACCAGCAGGCCGAGCAGCTTCTTCCGGTACGGTTTTCCATATCTCAGCACGCGTTTGACGAGCGGCCACGTCAGGCTGACACGCTCCCCCTCATTGCTGCTGAGTCCTCGCCATCTTCCGGGATTCATGCGGCTTGTTGTTCTCCTGATGCATGGATTTGTTGAAAGATTTTAGTGCTTTTTGTCCTTAACCGGTCAATTTCTAACACAATACTGAGATGGCTCCCGGCAAGGAGATTTAGCCGAGAAACTGGGCTGATTGCCGGAGATATCTCGCGTTGAGACAAGCAGCGGTTGTGCGGTTTGCACGAGTAATTCGGACATTCATCACAAATGGTTTGCCCGACCTTTCTACATATGCTAAGATGATCCCATCCTTCCAGCTACTGGCCTCGCCGGGCGGATACCCATCCCACCAGAGGCCTTCGTCCTTGCCACGCTGATGAGGCGCTTATGCTAGTAAAGTTTTTAAGATCCCCCCGTCTCGACCGTCTGCTTGAAACTTTAATGCCCCTTTTGGCCGCGTTATCTGCTCTGATTGTTGGTGCCGTTGTTCTGGTTCTCCTCGATGTCAATCCGATAGATGCGTATAAAGCTCTTTATGAAGGCGCGTTCGGAACAAAAAATGCGTTTGCCGAAACATTAGTGAAGGCGACGCCGCTGCTGCTGGTTGGCATCGGCATCTGCATCAGCTTTCGCGCCGGGGTGATCAACATCGGTGGCGAAGGCCAGATGGTGATCGGCGCGCTGATGGGCACGGCGCTGGCGCTGCAACTGCCTGATGCGCCGTCGATCGTGATCATCCCGCTGTCGCTCTTCGTCGGGTTCATCGGCGGGGCGCTGTGGGGTGCGCTGGCCGGGGCGCTCAAGGCGTACTTTAACGTCAACGAGATCCTCAGCACGGTCATGCTCAACCAGATCGCCATCTACACCATGAACTACCTGCTTAATAATACGCTGATCGACCCCTCGCAGGCGCAGTTGGCGTCGCGTATTCCGCAGACGGCTCGCCTTTCGCGCGCGACCGACCTGCCGCGCCTCTGGATGCCGACCCGCCTGCACCTGGGCGTCGTGATCGCGGTGGTGCTGGCGGTATTGGCCTACATCCTTCTGTGGCGGACCACCCTGGGCTATCGCATCCGCGCCGTGGGGAAGAATCCGCGCGCCTCGCGTTACGCGGGCATCAACGTCAAACGCTACATCATCCTGTCGCTGCTGCTCAGCGGCGGGTTCGCCGGGCTGGCGGGCATCACCCAGGTCCTCGGCGTGAGCCACCGCATGATCACCGACGGATCCGCGTCCGGTTTTACCGGCAGCGCGGGGTTCAACGGCATCGTCGCGGCGCTGTTTGGAAAGCTGCACCCCATTGGGGCGGTCCCGGCGTCGATTTTGTTCGGCGCGCTGCTCGTGGGCGCGAACCAGCTTCAGCGCACGACGCAGGTTCCCTCGGCGTTTGTAACGACCCTGAACGGCATCGTGCTGCTCTTCGTGGTTGGCAGTGAAATCTGGACGCGCCGCCGGGCGCGCCGCCGCGTGACGGTGACCTCCTCAGAAGCGACGCCGCCCGCACGCCAGACCTCTGTGGAAGCGGAGCCCGCGAAATGATTAGCGACCTGTTTACTGCGAGTGTGCTGATTGGTATTGCCGGATCGGGCATCCGGCTGGCGACGCCGTATCTCTATGCCGCGATTGGCGAGACCTTCGGGCAGCGCAGCGGCGTGTATAACCTGGGCGTCGAGGGCGTCATGCTCATGGGCGCGTTCTCGGCCTATTGGGCGACGTACGAAACAGGGAACAGCCTGCTGATGGGCGTGCTGGTGGCGATGCTGGTTGGGCTGTTGATGGGCCTGCTGACGGCGTTCATCAACGTTACGCTGAAAGCCGAGCAGGGGATCAGCGGTATCGGCATTTTCATGTTCGGGCTGGGCCTGAGCGAGCTGCTGTACCAGATCGCGTTTGAAGGCGAGCGCGTCCCGATCAAAGCCTTCTCGCGCATCAATATCCCGCTGTTGTCCGATATCCCGGTGATTGGCGAGATCTTCTTCCAGCAGAATTTGCTGGTGTACATCGCGTTTGCGCTGGTTCCGGCGGCATGGTTCGTGATCAACCGCACCACGTTCGGATTGCAGATCCGCGCCGTGGGCCAGAACCCCGAGGCGGCGGACGCGATGGGTATCAACGTTACCCGCGTGCGCTACACGACCGTGATGTTGGGCGGCATGCTGGCGGCGGTGGCGGGCGCGTCGCTGTCGATCGCGCAGTTGAACGTCTTCCAGCAGAACATGACGGCGGGGCAGGGCTTCATCGCCGTCGCGTTGGTGTATTTCGGAAGCTGGCGGCCCTTCGGTGTCATGGCCGGGGCGCTGCTGTTCAGCACGGTGAACGCGCTGCAATTGTGGGTGCGCACCAAGGGTATCGACATTCCCGCCGAATACGCGTCGATGGCTCCCTATTTATTGACTATTTTGGCGCTGGTATTCGCGTCGCGTCGCGTCGATCAGCCTGCCGCGTTGGGAAAGGTGTTCGAGCGCGGAGGGTAAGCGCGGCGTCGATCTCTGGACTGTTCTTCGGGTTTCCTGGCTGGCTGGAATCTACCGGCTGGCTTGAAGCGAGTTCGCTTAATGACCACGTCTAGGAGGCGAAGATCCACATGAACAAGAGATTACTGCTGTCGCTTATTTTGATCGTCGCTTTGGCTGTTCCCGTTTTGAGTATCAGCGCGCAAGATGAGCCGTTCAAGGTCGCCGTGGTGATGCCGTCCACGATCAACGACCTTGCCTTCAGCCAGAGCATGTACGACGCGCTGGTAGCCGTCCAGGAAGAAATGGGCGGCGAAGATGCCTTCCAGTTCGTGTATTCCGAGAATATGTTCGTGATCGATGACGCCGCGACCGCGATCCGCGACTACGCCAGCCAGGGTTACGATCTGGTGATCGCGCACGGGTCGCAGTACGGCTCGTCGCTTCAGGAAATCGCGCCGGACTTCCCCGACACGGCGTTTGCCTGGGGCACCACCGTTGATACGTTCGTCGATCAGGGCATCGACAACATCTTCGCCTACGAAGCCCGCGCCGAAGAGGGCGGCTACGTGAACGGCGTGATGGCCGCCATGCTCAGCGAAAGCGGCACGATCGGCGTGGTTGGCCCGATTGAAACCGGCGACGCCAAGCTGTACGTCGATGGCTTCAAGGCGGGCGTGCTGTCGGTGAACCCCGACGCGACCCTGGAAGTCAACTACATCCAGTCCTTCAGCGACCTGTCGCTGGCGGCTGCGGCAGCGGAAACGATGCTGGCTGACGGCGCGGACGTGCTGACCGGTACGGCGCAGATGGTTCCGGGCGCGATCGGCAAGGCCCAGGAAGCGGGCGCGCTGTGGTTCGGCACGCAGGCTGACCAGACCTCGCTGGCCCCCGACACCGTCGTGGCCAATCAGGTCTACGACTGGACCGTGGTGCTGGACGAAATGATCGCCAAGATTCAGGAAGGCCAGATGGGCGGCGAAGCCTTCGCTATCACCCTCGAAAATGGTGGCGAAGTCATTACGTTCAATGAAGATTACGAACTGCCCGAAGACGTGATGGCGGCGGCGGAAGACACCATCGACCAGATCGTTAGCGGCGCGATCACCTTCTCCGTGGACGAAGAAGGCACGCTCAGCGTCGAAATGGGCGAGCCGATGATGGAAGCGACCGCCGAAGCAACTGAGGCGGCCAGTTAACGTTTTACGTTCATACACCAGGGGCGCGGCTGCCGCGCCCCTGGTGTAATCTCAAGACCGGTTATTTTTATTACACGGATAAATCACTATGCCAGCCTCTACGAGCCTCCTCCCTACCGGCCACTCCCGCATCGCCCACATGGAGATGCAGGGCATTGTCAAGCGGTTTCCGGGCGTGCTCGCCGCCGATCACGTGGATTTTGACGTGCGCTCAGGGGAGGTTCACGCGCTGCTCGGTGAGAACGGCGCGGGCAAAAGTACCTTAATGAAAATTCTTTACGGGCTGTATCAGCCGGATGAAGGTCATATCCGCCTGAACGGCGAGTCGGTCGTTTTTCATTCACCCGCCAATGCCATTTCACGCGGGATCGGTATGATCCACCAGCATTTTATGCTGGTCCCCTCGCTGACGGTTACCGAAAACGTGGCGTTGGGCCTCAAGTCGTCACGCGGGCCGCTGCTGGATCTGGATCGCGTGGCGGCGCGCATCACCGAACTGGCCGATGCGTACGGCTTGCATGTCGATCCGCATCGCCCGGTGTGGCAGTTGGCCGTGGGCGAGCAGCAGCGCGTGGAGATCATTAAGGCGCTCTATCGCGGCGCGGCGCTGCTTATTCTGGACGAGCCGACCGCCGTGCTGACGCCGCAGGAAGTGGACGATTTGTTCGTCACGCTGCGGCAAATGGCGCGCGATGGTCACGCGTTGATCTTCATCTCGCACAAGCTGCACGAAGTCCTGTCGATCAGCAACCGCGTCACGGTGCTGCGCGACGGCCACCAGATCGGGTCGGTGCCTACGGCGGAAGCCACCAAACAGTCGCTGGCACGCATGATGGTGGGCCGCGACGTGGTGCTGGAATACGAGCGCCCCGCGACGAGCCAGGGCGAAGTACGCTTGAAGGTCGAAAACGTATCCGCGCTCAGCGATGAGGGAACGCCCGCGCTGCGTGACATCTCGTTGGAACTGCGCGCCGGGGAGATCCTGGGATTGGCAGGTGTTTCCGGCAACGGCCAGCGCGAACTGGCGCAGACGATCTTCGGCCTGCGCCACGCGACGAGCGGGAAGGTACTGCTCGATGGGCACAATATCCTGGGCGCGAAGGTCAGCACGCTGAATGCACAAGGGTTGGCGTACATCCCCGAAGAGCGTATGCTCGACGGCGTGATCACCGACTTCACCGTGGCCGAAAATATGGTGCTTCAGGATCACGGCCAGAAGCCGTTCGCCATGAGCATCTTCCTCAACGGGCGTGCCATCGGGCGGACCTGTGCGGACCTGATCAAGAGCTTCGATATCAAGACGCCCAGTTCCGACACACCGATCAAGAGCCTGTCGGGCGGCAACATTCAGAAAGTGATCCTGGCGCGCGAGCTGCGCCGCGAGCCGCGCGTGTTGATCGCGGCCCAACCGACGCGCGGCGTGGACATCGGCGCGACGGAGTACATCCACCACTGCCTGCTGGACGAGCGCGAACGCGGCACGGCGACGCTGCTGATCTCCGAGGACCTGGACGAGATCCTGGCGCTGTCGGATCGTATCGCCGTCATTTACGAGGGTGAGATCGTCGGTGTCGTGAATCGCGCTGATGCGGATGTAGAGACGCTGGGCATGATGATGGCGGGCGTTCGCCCGGATGCGCATGCGGCTGCGGCGTCGGGATAAACCGGCGTAATCGTGTACAATTGTAATATGAGCCGGGCGGGGGAGTTACCCGCCCCGGATTGATCGCTCTTAAAGAATCCGTTACAATACAAGCATAAGTTCCCCGGCTGTGGGTCGTGGACGCCGCGTGGCGGACCGGCGTTGAGCATCCTCGCTCATCGAAAAGTGCCTTCAGCCGCATCATCTCGCTCGAAGATACATTCAATATTTGATGGAAGCACCCGCCATGAGCCTGTGGAATCATTACTATACCCCCTCATCGATCGATGACGCGTTGGCGCTGCTGGCGCAGTACGAAGGTCGCGCACGCGTGATTGCGGGCGGCACGGACCTGCTGCTCGATATCCGCCAGGGGCACACTGCCCCGCCTGAAGCCCTGATCGACGTCACCCGCATTCAAGGGTTCAGCGACATCCGCCAGGAGGGTGATACGCTCCACCTGGGCGCAGGCGTGACCCACACGCAGATCGTGCATTCAGATCCCATCACGGCGCGGGCCACGTGCCTTGTAGAAAGCTGCGGTGTGGTGGGTGGCCCGCAGGTGCGCAACGTCGGCACGCTTGGCGGCAACGTCGCGCACGCGCTGCCCGCCGGAGACGGCACGACCTCGCTGGTCGCGCTGGACGCAGATGCGGAAATTGTGCAGCAAGGTGAGCGGCGCTGGGTCCCGATCCGTGAAATGTATCTCGGCCCCGGTGTGTCGCTGCTCGATTCGACCCGCGATCTACTGTTGGGCTTCCGTTTTGCGTTGGCGGGCAAGGGCGAGGCGAGCGCGTTCAAGCGCATCATGCGTCCGCAGGGCGTCGCGCTGCCGATCCTGGGCTGCGCGGTGTGGATGAAAGTGGATGATGCCGGGGAGCGTATCGAGGATGTGCGGATCTGCATCGGCCCGGTGGACCGCGTGCCCACGCGTGCGGATGCCGTCGAAGCGGCGCTGCGCGGCACGCTGATTGCGCCGGACTCATTCGAGCATGCTGTTGTGGTGGCACGCGAATCGCTGCATCCGCGCACGAGTAAGTTCCGCGCCACGGCGGAATATCGCGTGGAGATGGTTGAGACGCTGCTTCGCCGCGTGCTGCCGCTGGCTGCTCAGCGGGCGCGCACCGGGGAAGCAGTGCCCGAAGGTGTTGGGTTGGAATAGGGAGAGACAAGGACGATCATGAGCCGACTGAAGCTGACTGTAAACGACAAACCTTATGATCTTGACGTGCCGGAGTCGCGTACCCTGGCCCAACTGCTGCGCCTGGATCTCGGCCTGACCGGGACGAAGATCGGCTGCGAAGAGGCCGAATGTGGCATCTGCACCGTCCTGGTGGACGG
Organism: Aggregatilinea sp.; assembly: GCF_036822615.1. NCBI lineage: Bacteria > Bacillati > Chloroflexota > Anaerolineae > Aggregatilineales > Aggregatilineaceae > Aggregatilinea > Aggregatilinea sp. The sequence goes on from NZ_DAISHJ010000010.1 coordinate 39,188, forward strand.
TGTGCCGGTCGATTCGTGCATGTATCCGGCGTTCAAGGCGCAGGGCGCCGAGATCCTGACCATCGAAGGACTGAAGCAAAACGGCGATCTGCACCCGCTGCAGAAGGCGTTTATCGATCATGGTGCGGTGCAGTGCGGCTTCTGCACGCCCGGCCTGATCATGACCTCCTACGCGCTGTTGAAGGACAAGTCCGATCCGAGCGACCACGACATCAAGGTGGCGCTGAAGGATACGCTGTGCCGCTGCACAGGGTATGTCAGCGTGATCAACGCGATTCACTCCGCCGCCAGCGACCTGCGCGGCGAGGGCGCGCATCCGTGGAAGCGGGTGAATACGGTCGAGCCGCTCAACGCGGTGGGCCAGCCTGTCCCGGCGCAGGAGGTCGTGGCGAAGGTGACCGGCGCGGCCATGTTCGCGGACGATTATGCCTTCGAGGGCATGTTGTACGCCCGCACGCTGCGCGCGGGCTATCCGCACGCGCGGATTCTCTCGATTGATACCAGCAAGGCGAAGGCGCTGCCCGGCGTGCGCGCCGTGCTGACGCACGAAGACGTGCCCGGCGAGAACATTCACGGCCTCGTTTATTCCGACTGGCCCGTGCTGGCCGCCGATAAGGTGCGCTATATGGGCGATCCGGTGGCGATTGTCGCGGCGGACACGGCTGATATCGCGGCTGAGGCGCTGGCCCTGATCGAAGTCGAGTACGAGCCGCTGCCCGTGGTGGCCGATCCCGAATATGCCAACACGCCCGAAGCGCCGCGCGTCCACGAGGAGTGGGAGGGCGGGAACCTGCTCAAGCACATCAAGGTGCGCCACGGCGATGTGGAGCAGGGCTTCGCGGAAGCGGATGTGATCATCGAAAACGAGTACCGCACGCCGACCATCGAGCACGCGTTCATGGAACCGGAGTGCGCGATTGGCGTCCCGGCGGGGTACGACGACGAGCATAAGAAGCTGACGATCTACGTCGGCTCGCAGATCCCCTACGACGACCGTCGTCAGGCGTCGCGTGCGCTGAACTTGCCCGAAGACCAGATCCGCGTGCGCGGCACGTTGATTGGCGGCGGCTTCGGCGGCAAGGAAGATATCGCGGGCCAGATTCACGTCGGCATGCTGACGATGGCGACGGGCCGTCCGGTGAAGATGCTCTACACGCGGCAGGAATCGCTGCTGTTCCACCCCAAGCGCCACGCGACGATCATCCGCATCAAGACCGGGGCCAAGCGCGACGGTACGCTGGTTGCGGTCCAGGCCGAGTTGTACGGCGACGGCGGCGCGTATGCCAGCCTGTCCGACAAGGTCATGACGCGCGCCACGACGCACGCGACCGGGCCGTACGTGCTGCCTAACGCCCGGATCGACTGCTACGTGATGTACACCAACAACCCGCCGTCGGGCGCGTTCCGTGGCTTTGGCGTGACGCAGTCAGCGTTCGCCGTCGAGCAGAACATCGACCTTGTGGCGGAAGCGATCGGCATGGATCCGTTGGAGTTCCGGCGCAAGAACGCGCAGAAGGTCGGCGTGACGACCGCGACCGGTCAGCTGCTGCGCGAGAGCGTCGGTTTGCTGGAAACGATCGATCACATCAACCAGGACATGCGCGGCGGCAACGCCGAAGGCTTCCAGTGGGGCTGGCGCGAAGGTAACAAGGCGTACGGCTGGGGCGTTGCCAGCGCGTACAAGAATACCGGCCTGGGCGGCGGCGCGAACGACGCGGCGGCGGCGGAAGTCGAGATTTTCGAGGACTCCATCGCGGAGGTACGCACCTCGTCCGCCGATATGGGCCAGGGCCTCAGCATCGTCTTGGCGCAGGTCGCGGCGGAAGAACTGGGGATGCCGGTCGAACGCGTGCGCGTGCTGCTCTCCGATACGGACCTGACGCCGGATGGTGGCCCGACCACCGCCTCGCGCCAGACGTACGTCAGCGGCAACGCGGCGCGACACGCGGCGGCGACCATGCGCGATGCGCTGCGCTCGGTTGCGGCGGAGCGCTTGAGCGTGCCGCCCTCCGAGCTGCGCTTTGAGGACGGCTGTATCCGCTACAATGGCTCCGGCGTGGAGATCGGGCAGGTGGCGCAGTGGATGCGCGAGCAGGGCCAGGACGCGAAAGTGCGCTTCCAGTACGTCGCGCCCAAAACACAGCCGCTCGGTACGGGCGGCGACATGCACTTCGCGTTCTCCTATGCGACGCAGGCGGCGCTGGTCGAGGTGGACCTGGAAACCGGCGCGGTGAAGGTGATCAAGGTTATCGCGGCGAACGACGTGGGACGCGCGATCAACCCGCGTATGCTGGAGGGGCAGGTCGAGGGCGGCATCACTATGGGCATGGGCAACTGCCTGACGGAAGAGTTCATCGTCGAAGATGGTGTGCCGTGGAGTACGCTGCTGGCCCGCTACAAGATGCCCAGCATCAAGCACACGCCGGAGATCGTCTCACGCATGGTCGAGCACCCGACTGCCGACGGTCCGTTTGGCGCGAAGGGCGTGGGCGAGATCGTCTCGATCAACACCATGCCCGCCATCGCCAATGGCATCTACCACGCGACGGGCGTGCGTATCTTCAGCGTCCCGGTGGACCAGGACGCGCTGCTGCGGGCGATCAAGGCCGGGCAGACGGAAGTCCACACCACGTGGCACGACGTGAAGTAGCAGAGAAGCAGCGGATAGCAGTTAGCCGTTAGCTGAAAAGCCAGAGCAGAAGCAAAGTCCCCGATCCGGTTCAGGATTGGGGACTTTATTGTTGGTGCAACATGAGATGAAAATAGCGTTAACATCTTGGCATGGGTTGGACAGTAACGGGCGGGATTGCGTATGACGACCGCTATATTAGGAAGCTCCTCCGATCTGCGTGTGCTGGTG